>NZ_JCAQIA010000020.1:0-66569 GCF_059621085.1 Halochromatium sp. NSM3
ATTTGCTCAAACGAAAAAATCGTATGCCTTGGTATTTGATTAAATCCGTGTATTTTTTGGAATTCGAAGAGATAGTCAAATCTTAAATGCTTTTTGCTTACTAAAACTACTAATTGTATAAAAAGAGGCCGCTGTGAGTAGATTAAATATTTCTGTCGTGATCCCGGCATATAACGCAGAAAAATACCTTGAAACAGCAATAAAGTCTGCTGTTGATTTTCCTGATGTTCAAGAAGTTATTATTGTTGACGACGGTTCGCAGGATGGAACTTTAGAATTAAGCCTGAAGTTGAAAGAAAAAAATCATAAAATTAAAGTTTACCAGCATCCAAAGAAAGAAAACAAAGGGGTGTCTGCTTCTCGTAACCTTGGTATCAACCGAGCTACAAGCGATTATATTGCTTTTTTGGATGCTGATGATTTTTACTTACCCAATAGATTTGACGCTGAAGAGACCATTTTCAATGAAAAGCCAGGTGTAGAAGGTATCTATGGAGCAATCGGCGCCCACTTTATGACAGATCTTGGCAAAACGCGTTTCAAAAATTCTAAAATGATGCAGTTGACAACAATATCTGGCTCGCCAGCTCCAGATGAGTTGCTTTATGTTTTATTAGGGATTAGCAAACAATATCACGGGCATTTTCACTTAGATGCTCTAACAGTTCGCAAAACAGTATTTAGTAAGTCTGGCTTGTTTGATGAAGATCTAGAATTTGCAGAAGATACTGATCTTACTATAAGGATCGCTGCAACCTGCAATTTAGTGGCCGGCGTAATAGATCAACCCGTTGCCATGCGCGGAGTGCATGATACAAATCGAATTACAAACACGCAAAAATTACATCGCTCATGGGCGGTTGCGTACAAAAAGCTTTACACTTGGGGTGGAGATAATGGTATGCCTGAGAAAGCGAGATTGCAATGTCTTAGAAAGGCACTGATAAGGCGCACTTGGGATCAGAGTTTTTTTCAGGGGTTGAAATTTTTGCTCCTCCTCAAAAAAAATCATCCTGAACTGCGATCAGATATTGCAGCATATCGAAAAATTGTCTTTGGGGTTTTCGGTGATAATTTATTTGGAAAGGTATACATAAAACTAAGCAATTTTATAAGTTTTGAATGATTTTCATTTAGCTCAATAAGGTAATCTCAGTGAAGCTTTTTTATTTCAATAGATATCAAAACTTTGGGGATAGCATAAATCCTTGGTTCTGGTCACATTATATAAAAAAAGAATTTTCTCAAGAATCTAATCAACTCTTTGTAGGCATTGGAACGCTGCTAAACGACCAGCTTCCAACTAATGCTGAACAGATTCATATTATGGGGGGTGGCGCAGGATATGGGAAAATACCAACGGATATAAAAAAATGGAATATTCACTGTCTGCGTGGGCCATTAACTGCTGACGCCCTAGGAGTTCATAGACAGTATGCGATAACAGATCCTGCTATTCTAATCAACGAGCTTGTAAAGATCGATAGCGTAAAAGAACATAATTGTTCTTTTATTCCGCATGTAGGCATTGACTCTCCGCGATTGCGTGAGCACGTTGAAGAAGCGGGTATTTTCTATATTTCACCGGCTGGCGAGCCGATGGATGTT
Organism: Halochromatium sp. NSM3; assembly: GCF_059621085.1. Taxonomy (NCBI): domain Bacteria; kingdom Pseudomonadati; phylum Pseudomonadota; class Gammaproteobacteria; order Chromatiales; family Chromatiaceae; genus Halochromatium; species Halochromatium sp. NSM3. Next base: position 1,609 of record NZ_JCAQIA010000020.1, read on the forward strand.
ATTGATGAAGCAAAAAAATCAGAACGTATTATTTGCTCAGCAATGCATGGAGCTATTCTAGCAGAAGCGCTGCGTATACCGTGGTATCCAGTTTCAAACTCAACAAAAATTCTTCAATTCAAATGGCGCGATTGGCTGCAATCAATGGAAATCGAAGCTAATTTGCAATCAATTCCGATCATTTGGCCTCAGCCATCACCTGGATTTAAGGGGAAAGTTGTTTCTAAAATAAAAAGACAAGCATTTATTATGTCTATAAAAAAAATAAAAAACAGAGGTCGTTTTTTATTAGGCCAAGAATCAATTCTCGAAAATAGAAAAGAAAAGCTACAGGAAGCAATTTATAGGTTCAACAAAGATTTTAGTTAAAACAGCATTTAAAGTTATTTTAAAAGCCCATGAGGATTATTTGATGCATCTATATGAAGATCAGTTTTCAGAGCAATATGATTTTCCAAGACAAGAAAAGCCTACCAAGATTTTGATAATCGCATCGACAGGAAGATGCGGTAGCCATATGTTAGGGCATGCGCTACACAAAACAAATAAATTTGGATTCCCTTTGGAATATGTAAATCCAGCAAATTTGGCAGAGTGGAAAAAACGTCTAAAAATCAAAGAATTGCGAGAGGTATTAGCTGAGCTACAGCGAAAAAGAACATCACCTAATGGTGTTTTCGGAATAAAAATTCATTATTCGCATATCAAACAGTTTGGAGGCTTTCAAAATTTAGTAAAAATTTTCCCAAACGCCTACTTTGTACTTCTTTCTAGGCAGGATGTTTTAAAGCAAGCTATATCGTTATCTATAGCTAGTCAAACAGGTGTATGGATATCAGGACAAAAACCAATTAACGAAAACCCAGAATATCGTTTTAAGCATATTGATAATCGTCTGCGCAAAATAATTCTTGATAACTCTTCATGGAGATACACTCTAGCTGCTAGCGGATGCAACTATATCGAAATGAACTTCGATCAAGTTTCTCAAGATTTAGTTCAATCGATAAAAGAGATAGCAGAATTTATGAGCTTAGAGCTTGATGAGGAGTGCATACCAAAAGAACAAGTTACAAGAAAGCAAAGCAACAATAGAAACAAAGAGTGGGAGAATAATTTTATTTCTGATTTCAATGAATCGAGTGAGCTTTTAGAAAACATAAAACTATGTTTTGTTGACAGATTGAAAACAAAAATAAAAAGGATGGGTCTCAATATAATAAATGCGATATTAAAGGTTTGATAAATGAAAGTAATTTTTTTTGATCGTATCAGGGCAGGTTCAGCCTGGCGTTATGAAAAATTGCAAGCGAACATAAGATTAATACAGGCCAAGATTTGGAGGGCCAGCCTTAATAAAACCAAATTTATTGGCATCACCGGTTCTGTCGGTAAAACAACCACAAAAGATTTGACGGTATCGGTTCTTGAAGAGCTAGGAAAAACTAAGGGGAACGCGCTTAGCCTTAATTATCTTAGTGATATCGCAAAAGCAATCGTAGAGCTACCGCGTAATGTCTGCTTCGTAGTACTTGAAATAGCGACTAGCGGCCCTGGGACAATCGATGATCGAGTCCAGTTATGTCGACCAGATATTGCTGCAATGACAGTAATAGGCCGAGATCATATTAAGAAGTTTGGTTCTATAGAGGCAATTGCAGAAGAAAAGGCAAAGTTGATTAATGCGTTGCCAAAAACCGGTACCGCTGTGTTAAATCAAGACGACCCTCTTATTCGGAGTGTTGCAAAGAAAACTAAAGCTCGAAAATTGTGGTTTGGTCGTTCCGAAGATGCGGATTTGCGCTTGTTAGAAGTTACCTCTAATTATCCAGAAACACTTGTCTTAGAGTTGTATTATGAAGGTCATCGATACACCTGCAAAACTGGAATTTATGGTACCCATCTAGCTGTACCTGTTCTCGCGGCTATCGGGATTGGTTTAGCGGCAGGATTATCCATAGAAGATGCTATAGTCGGAGTTGCTAATGCAAGACCGACCACTGGGCGTATGCAGATTGTTACTGACGCAGATGGTGTTATTTTTTTACGAGATGACTATAAGGCACCTCATTGGACTTTACAGGCAATCTTGGACTTTATAGAAAATGCTAAAGCTGAACGTAAAATCGCTATCATAGGTACCCTTTCCGATTATTCGCTTTCTGCCTCAAAACTTTATCCGAAAGTCGCTCGAAAGTTACGCGAAGTTGCAGATCTCGTTGTGTTTGTAGGGCCTCATGCTCTACGTGCACTCAAGGCACGCAATGGCGAGGATGATATTAGTTTACACGGTTTTACTCAGATTCAAGATGCTCATCGGTTTCTTGAAAAAGAGTTGAGACAAGGAGATTTAGTAATACTAAAAGGATCGAATCGAGCAGATCACCTCGTGCGGCTTATATTGGCCCGACAGCGGCATGTTGGATGCTGGATTGCTGACTGTGGTAAAAACCGCTTCTGCGATCGTTGTGAATTCATTGAGAGGGATGGGTTTGTTGATACTCAGTTGCGCCCATCGGCTATAACCGACATAGACTTATCAACAACCGAATCTAACGCTTATTTAATTGTGGGTTTGGGAAATCCAGGCACATCCTATAATGATACGCCTCACAACATAGGCGCGGCTGTGCTCGACAGGCTAGCTCAATCGCTTGATAAAGATAAAGAATGGGTTGATATACCTGAAGGTCAAATCCTTCAAGCAAATATAGAGACAAGTGATGTGATTCTTTTTAAACCAAGTGCGGTTGTCAACCACTGCGGCCCAGTGGTTGACGCCCTACGCCGCCGGATGGGCATTCATTTCCAAAGAATTATAGTTGCTCATGACGATACAGATTTACCCCTTTCTGAGGCTCGGCTAAAATATAGCGGTAGCGATAGTGGCCATAAGGGGCTGAGATCAATCTTCTCAGCACTTGGAAACGATGGTTTCATGACGCGTGTGAGGGTGGGGGTACGGACATCAGATAATGTGAATCGTGATTCTGGAGCAATTGTGCTAAAACATTTTAGCGAAGATGACGATTCTCTAGTTAATGCAGGCCTTGAAAAATCTTCTGTGTTAATCAGAAATGCTCTTGATGTGCTTAATTCCAGTGTTTCCTTGCATAAATCTGATTAAAGGTAAGCAGTTCTTTATCTAAGAGATTTATAGCCGGATAGCTAATTAATAAAAATATTATTTTGGTATAAAACACTAAAATGAATAAAAAGTATCCCTATTGGTATCGACCTCAGCCATCGGTCATTGCTCGATGGTTTTTATGTCAGGGGAATCCCGGCCTTAAAGAGCTGCGTAAATGGCTTTTTTGGGTATGGTGGGCTAAGCCACGTGCGCCGCTTGAGCGAGCATTATCAATTTGGAATCTTTTTTTGTTGCCCGCAATACGGGTCAAAGGATGCTTGCAAGCTTTAAAGGCTTATGGTGATAAGGTTCATTCTACTGATGGAGTCAGTAAGACGCGCCAGCTATTTGATCTGCTAAGACTCGCAGTTGGCACCGATATTGAGGCTACAACCTATTATCGATACCACCTTTTCCAGCATGATCGTCGTGCAAAGCAGCGTGAATATCTGGCTCAGTCAGGCAAGCTGCTCCAAGTATTAGTGCACCGCCTTCCACAACAAGTTGATGATGTGATCTTTACAGATAAGCTTGCATTTGAGAAATGGTGCGCGTCGAACGATCTAAATGCGGTCAAGAGCTACTCGGTTATTTCGAACATTAGCAGCAAAAATCTTTCTTTTTCTGACTCTGATTTCCAATCGACCGATTTGATTGCAAAGCCAAATCAAGGGCGGGCCGGGCATGGTGTAACGCTTTGGCGATACCGTTCAAGCAGTAACGGCTCTTTCTGGGAAAACGCTATTGAAGACAAGCGTTTAGATGCTAGGGGGTTGATAAGGTATCTTCATCAATCTGCCGTTAAGCTGGAAACGCCGTACCTGTTGCAGCCGAGATTGGTAAACCATCCAGTTATTTTATCAATGGGGAACGGCTCTCTAAGCACAGTTCGTATCATGACTGTGCGAGAGAAAAAAGAAGCACCGGTTTTCCTACTAGCTGCAGCACTACGCATACCTATAGGTAATGTCGATGTTGATAATTTTGACCAAGGAGGGCTAGCAAGTGGTATTAATTTTGAAACAGGTAAATGTGGATTAGCAATACAGAAAAGAGGCAGCTATCCATTGCCTTTGTTCGGTAGGAACCCTACTACAAAAGCAATTATAAAAGACCAGGTTTTGCCTTATTGGAAAGAAACCATACAGTTGGGCATAGCTGCTCACCAGCATCTAAATACCCGTATACCGATCATAGGTTGGGACATTGCTATTCTCGCGGATGGTCCTGTTCTCATTGAAGCTAACCACCTTCCTGGGGAGCAACTTGTGCAGATGGCTTCAGGGATTCCTTTGGGTTCAACGCGTTATCCTAATGTTCTTTGCAATGCTCTCTGTGAAGCCTTTGATAGTTAGAGCAGAGTCCAGTTAATCTAGTCCAGAAGCTAATCTTTGGAATTGCGATCCTTCATGACCTATTAATTTATCCCAGCTTCCTTGTTCAGCTAGTTCACCACGGACTAGTACATAAATGCAATCGCATGGCTTAACAGTGCTCAGCCGGTGCGCCACTAGCAAAATCGTTTTTGTGCCACTCAAATTATGAATAGCTTCCATCACGGCTCGTTCAGTCGCGTTATCCAGAGCACTGGTAGCCTCGTCGAAGAAGATCACGGCAGGGTCTCTATACAGGGCCCTGGCAATGCCAATCCGCTGGCGTTGTCCTCCTGAGAGACGAACCCCACGCTCGCCAATGATGGTGTTATACCCTTGGGGAAGCTCGCTGATCACGAAATCGTGTAGGTTGGCGAGTCGGGCGGCACTCTCGACCGCTACATGATCGATCTGCGACTCCGGTAGTCCTAGCGCAATATTTGAAGCAACGCTTTGATCAGCTAAAAAGATATGTTGTGGGACATAACCAATCGCTGCTTGCCAGTTCCTAGTATTTGTTTCCGTCAGAGGCTGATCATCAATATGGATTTCGCCTTTGTCGGCTGGTAGAAGCCCAAGCAGCAAATCGACCAAAGTGCTCTTGCCGGCACCGGAAGGACCAACGAAGCCGACGGTGGTGTTTGCCTGGATAGTCAGATTTAATTTTTTTAGTGCGGCTTCTTCGCTGCCGGGGTAATTGTAAGTAATGTCGTTTAGCGTGATCTTTTTAGAAGGGATCAGAGGCTTCAATCCCCCCCCCCGTTGTGGTAATGCAATCGAGCCGGATTGGGAACCCAGATCAGCAAGGATATTGTCGACCGCTGCTGTGTTAAAACGCATTTGTGCTACACTACTAAATATTTTCTGGAATGCGGGTATTATCTGGCGTCCAGCAAGCCCATAAGCACCAATGAGAGGAAGGGCTGTCTCAATGCCACCATGGCCATCCATTAAAAATAGCACAATGATTAATATGCCGCCAAAAGCGATGGCTTCAATTGCATACTGAGGAAGATTTTGAAGAAGGATTGAGTTAGCTTGATGTTTTGCAAAACGCTTGGATGGATTTCGGTAACGCTCCAAATAATCGAATTCCCGTCCTAGCAGGCGAATTTCTTTCGAGCCGGCAAAGGCTTCAGCAGCCACAGTGAAGCGTTCACGGTTGGCTTGAACTCGGTCTTGACCGATTTTGTTGAGCCACGTTCTGGCGAGCAAATAGATCAATCCGTAGACGCTCCCGAGCGTGAGCGCAACGATCATGGCCAGGACTGGGTAAATCGCAATCAAGAGGGCGACAATCGCGCCTGCAAGTAGAACCTGGCTCGCGAGGCGCATGGCCGGCATCAATCCACCATTGATGGCCTGTGCCGTCTCTTGCAGGACATTCTTAGCGAGATCGCCTGAATTGCGATTCAGAAAGAAACTGTACGGTCTGCGGAGGTAGTCCGCCATCAGGCGACGGGACAGTTCGTATTGTTGCAGATGGGAATAACGGGTAATGGCCCATTGGGTCAGTGCCTGCAATGCGGTTCCAGAGACGAAGACCCCAAAGGCGGCTGTTCCCAAAAAATAGAGAAAGCGATCCTTTGACTCAAAATCGAGTGCGTCAAATGCTTTATTGAGCCAGATATTCGTGTCGATGATGTCTGGATTCGACAGGACCGCAAGGAATGGCATGATCGATGCAATTCCTGCTGTCTGCATAAACGCCGTCACGATCATCAAGAACAGCAGTATGAAGACTTTTGTGTAGTCGCGTGGATCGAGTAGCGCTTTGATTTTTGCGAGTGTTTTGAACATGATCCAATGCTTGGCGTTAGCCGTGTGAGCGAGTGGGCGTTGAACGCCTCGGCGCGAATATAAGAACGCTTGAGATGACCAAATAGAGCCACGTCCGAGGTTGCCAGGGTGATTGCATCAGTGAAGCTGTGAAGTCTTTTGCCGCAAGGCGATAATCAGCGTTGCAATAGCGCCGATAGCCGAGGTCAAAGTGGATGCCCGCGATGCGCTTGCGGACCTGCCGTAACGGCACACTTTCGCCATTGGGGCTGCCGCATCCCCAACGCTTGACGGCTTGGGTCAGTATCTTGGCACCGTAGTTGACGGATGCCCCTCTGACGGTTGCGCTGCTGGGATGCTGGCGATAGAGCGCCATCGGGCGGCGCAAGGTGTGGATCTGCGTGATGCGTGACGCGCGGAGCCAAAAATCATAGTCCTGGCCGAGCCGCAGCGTTTCATCGAAGGTTCCGATTTTTTCTAAGGCCGACCGGCGTAGCATCACCGTCGAGGTCCAGACATGACAATCCAGTAGGAGTTTGTGGTAAACCCAGCCGGAGAGGTCGTCATCCAGCTCGGTTTCCGGAATCGCCTTGGCATCGGCCATGAGGGTTTCCAGCGGCGGATAGCTGCCATCCTGGTTCTGTTCCCAACGCGCGAATTGGGTGCAGACCAGTTCGATCTCGGGATGGGTCTCTAGGTGATGGCGTTGAGCGCTGAGCTTTCCAGGCAGCCAGAGGTCGTCCGCATCGAGAAAGGCGATAAAGTTGCCTTCAGCCCTTGCGATGCCGGCGTTCCGCGCGGTTGCGGCGCCGCCATTCTCCTTGCGGACCAGCTCCACCTCGGGGTGTTCACGGGCGACCTGCTCTGCTGTGCCGTCGGTTGACCCGTCATCGACGACGATGATCTGGAGGTTGGCAATGTCCTGTGCCTGCACGCTCTCGATGGCCTCGCCAATGAACGCCCGCGCATTGTAAGCGGGGATGACGACCGAGATGGACGGGGTCGAAGACATGGTTAGGCGTGGACCTTGCGGGCGAATAAGGCTGTCGATGGGCTCACCGTATGTGCGAGCCAGCGCAGCGGAGGAACGCGACGAATCATCGCCAGGGCAAGCCGTCGTAAGGGGCTGCCGTTGTCATCCATGAGATCGAAACGATCGCGGGATTCCATGCCGAAGGCGCTCAAGAAATCGCGCAGTTGAAAATAGGTAAACCAGTTGACCGCTGGATAAGCTGCGTAATTCGCCAATTCTGGCCGCGTCGTGACCGCTAGACGTTCATAATGGCGCTTGAGCGGTTTGGGATACCAACTGTACAAGGGCAGGGAGAATTCGTTCTGCACGGGGCAGAGCCGGTTGGTCGTACTGATGAAGAGCACGCCACCGGGTCGGAGGATACGGGCGAACTCCGCGAGGCATGTTTCCCATTCGGCGACATGCTCGAGCAATTCCGGGGCGATGCACACATCCATCGAGCGATCACGGAAGGGCAGGGAGGTCGCCGATGCAAGCTGGAGTTTCACATCGAGGTCGGCATCGCGCAGGCGCTGGTGCGCGATCTGCACCAGTTCCTGGTTGATGTCGACGCCGTAGACCTGATGACCGAGTTCCGCCCAGACGCGGCTTTGGGTGCCGGCGTTGCAGCCGATGTCCGCGATGTTGAGCGGTACGCGAGTCGCGCCGTGAAAGGCCAGCAGCTTGTCCCGCAGTCGTTGGGATCGCTCCCGTGACTCGGAAGTCAGACTTTGCCGGGCGTAATAATCGACAAATTCAGCATGTGTCTGGGTTTGCCATGGTATGTCGTTCGATTGCACGGGCTCGGGCCTACAGCTTTATGATGCGCGTGGCTAACGTAGCAATTTTGCGCCTGCGGCGCTAGGCATGTTAGGGGGAAGCGACGTCTTCCATGAACAACCGCACCGCGCGACGCATGGTGCGCGATGTGCTGATGCCGGCTTGGGCAGCGAGTTCCCCGATCCGGTGTACCTGGTCCTCGCGCAGCGCGAGGGTTTGTTCGATGAGCAACTGGCCGGGGTCGTCCACCCGGTAGGTGGTGGTGTGGCGGCGCAGACGCTCCACCAGCGTTGCCTCCGCATATTCATTGAGCACGACATCGACAACGCGCCGAATCGCGCCCTGCAAGTCGAGGCCGAGCTGCTTGGCGACCTGGTCGAGGAAGTCGACCTGTTGCTCGGTCAATCTGGCCGTGAGGGTCGGGTCGGCGCGCGCTTGCGGTGCAGCGGGCGGCGGCTCGGCACGCACTTGCAACGGCTGCACTGCCCTCGGCGCGGGCGCAAACACCGGTGTTGCCAGTCTCAAGCCGAGCGCGAAGACCATGACGGCGGCAATCTGCACGGCGACCCCGCGCGCGAGCAAGACCTTCTCGCTCAGCAGCTCACTGCGATCCGGCCCGAGCAAGAACTGTATTCCAGAGAAGGTTAAACCGTACTTCTGCACCTGGTCGGCGAGTGCTTGGTTGAGTAGCCACCAGGCTATCGGCACGATGAGGAGACTCACGAACAGGGCGATGAGCGCTGCGCGCAGGGAGCGCACATGTGCGATCAAAACCGCGTTGACGGCGAGCACGGCGATCAATGTGTAGATGTAATAGTCGCCATGGATGCCGAACGGGCCTTGGCGGGTGATGAGTTCGTTCAGGTTATCGGTCGAGGACCAATCGAAGGCGATGGCTTTGCACAGCCAGAGCCAAGGGACGGCGCTGAGCATCAACCAGCCCACGCGTGCCGCGATCGCATCGAGTGAATCCTTCTGTTGCCGTTGCAGCCAGGCCGCTTGCGCGATAGCGAGGAAGATGACCACGGGACCGTAGAGCGCCGCGAAGCGCACCGGACGTTCGATGAAAGCGACGAGGTCCGGGCCGAGCGCGAGGAACAGGACACGGGCCTGCACGCCCCAGATGTCTCGGTTGGTGACGAACCAGTGCAGGTTGGTCGAGCCGGCGATATCCAGGATGCTCTCCTGGGTGACGCTGAGCATGAGCAACAGCAGGCTGACCATGGCGGCGGCGAAGGCGGTCAGCGGGATGCGGAGGATTGGCCAGCGGGCGCGATGGATCTGCTCGCCCATCCAGGCCGCCCCGGCCCCAATCCAGAGTAACGCCAGCACGAAGACCCAGGCGGCGAGCGGATTGGAGCCGCCATGCAGCAGCTCGCGCAGGTTGTAGGGGATGCCAGGCAGCCTGACCAGCACCCAGAGCGGGATCGCGCCAATGGCGGCGGTCAGCGCGAATGGGATGAGGACCCAGCGCCACGGTCTGGCTGCGGCGAGCGATGACGCTGGTGGGTGGGTGTCAACGGGTTGCGACGCAAAGGCGTGCTGCGACGCAACCTCATCGAGGGGTCGAGGGGCGAGGCGATGCTGCTCATCGATAGGCTGTTGTTTATCCCTCAAACGAGCGAGCATGACGGCAACCAGGATGACCCAAATCGGCTCGGTGATCGAGGGTGTCCGGCCGACGAGGAAGACCTGCGCGATCTCGAGCAGCGTCACCCAGAGCGCAAGCATCAGGCTGGCCGCGCGCAGTGAGCCACCGCGTTGCTGGACCAACCAGAGGATCGCGGTATAGAAGAACAGGTGGCTTGCGAGTGCGCGGGAATTGATCAGCATCGATCCTTCGAGCACCTCGGCGAACGGAATCCAGCCCATGAGATTGGTCCCGTGCGTGAGCTGGAAGGGTTCGAGGCTACGGGCGGTCAAGACGAAGACGAGCCCAAGCAGCAACATGAGGGCGCGCGCTCGCCCGTCGACGCCCAGCAGCACCGCCCAGGCCAGGCAGCCGAGGCCGAAACCGATGACGGTCGAGAGGTCGAGTTCGACGACGAGGATGAACGGCTTGGCCGCGAGCACCAGCAGCGCGGCAAGCAGCAGCCAGGCGAGGCTCATGCGCTCGCCCAGGATGCGCGCCAGCGCCTGGCCGAGCACGCCGATGCCGACGGCTGCCGCCAGGCTGTCGAGGAGCGACCATTGCGGCTCGAGCAGCAGCGGCTTGAGGCTGTCCTTGATCAGTTGCAGGTCGATGCTGGGCACCAGGGGCACGAGTTCGGCGGCGCCCCACAGGGCGGCGACCAGCAGTGTGGCCATCGGCAGGGGCTGATCGGCAATACGCCCGAGCCAGCGTGTGGTGAAGGCCGCAGAGGCCAGTGCGAGCCCGATACCAAGGCCGACGGCGTTCCAGACCACATCGATCAGCGCTGCATCGCGCGCGGGGATGTAGATCTGCAGCACCTGCAGCACGAAGGCGAACAGGACGCCCCAGAACAGGATGGCAATGAACTGAGGCGCACGCCGGTCTGGCGCGACGCCAGTGGCGGCGAAAAAGCCGAGCGGGACGAATAAGGCGATGTTGCCGACGAGATCGCCGAGCGAGTCTTGGCCGCCCCATGCCGAGAAGAACCGCGCCCAGGTGTCGGCGTTTCCGGCCTCGAGCGAGATCGCGAGCGGATACAGCGAGCCGTAAGTGATGAGCGCCAGGACGATCGCCACGATGCTGCGGTGCGATGTCTGGCTGGCCTGCATCCTCGGGTGTCCTCTGTTATTGCCCGTTGCGCGTGTTGCTGGACGCGACCGCGACCCAGCCCTTGTGGAGCAGATGCCGGGCTAGCAGCGCCGTCGGCATGCGCCGAACATGGTAACGGACCAGGCCGGCCTGAGTGGCGAGACGTTGAGCCAGGGTTGGCGGGGTCTCGGGCAGGCGCGGCGGGCCGATGCGCGTGAAGATCCAATCCAGCGCCGCGCGGGCAATGGCAGGAGGTGGTGCCAACGCCAGATCGTCATCGTCGTGTGCCAAATCCTCGGGCATCGGCGTCTGCAGCCAATGGCGGCAGTAGTGCAGCGCATACCAGAGCAGGCGCGAGGCTTGATGGTGATGCGCGCGCGCGATGAGGGCCTGCCAGTCGTCGTCGCTGCGCAGGTGCGTGCGCAGCAGGGCATCGATATCGACGAGGCCGCGTAACTCGCCGTCGAGTTCGGAGTCCTGGAACAGGTGGATCACGGCGTGGATGATCTGATCCGCTGGACCGATCGCGAGAAAACGCGAGCCTGGGATGGGTCGCAAATTGGCGAACAACAGCGCATCATCGGCGCGGGTGCGGCTGGTGACCGGGGTGATCGTATGATGCAGGTCGACCTCGAGCGGGTGGTTTGGATAACGCAGTGGTGGCAGTTCGTGGCTCCACTCACGGTAATAGCGCTCGTCGTAGGCGTCTTTGGCTTCGGCTTGCCAGCCGGCGTTCTTCAGCGCGGCCTCGGCCCGATCGAGATCGGGCCGGCGCACCAGCAGATCGACATCGTTGGGCGCGCGACCTCGGGTGAGCGGGAGGTCTTGCAGCAGATAGGCGGCGCCCTTGAGCAGGGTCACCGGAAGATCGGCCGGTAGCGCGCGTTCCAGATCGCGCAGCTCCATTCGCACCAGATGTGCGCGGTAGGCGCCGACATTGATCGCGGCTTGCAGGTGGCCGCGCACGCGTTCCGGGATCGCGCGCCAGTGTTCTTCGGACCCTTGCTCCGTTCGCAGCCGATGCGCGAGCATCCCGAGCACGCGCGCCTGGCGGGCAAGGCGCAGGGTGTCGTCCCAATCGGCGAGCTGCATGCCGCGCGCATGTTCGGGGTCGCTCAACAGCGGCAACAGGTGTTGGCCCGCCGGCATGGGGCGTCTGGCATGGCGCCTTTTGGGCCTATTAGGCGTGATCTGAGCATCAGCCGGCATTGGCGTCAGTGTCAGCCGGCCTCGGCGGCTGCCTCCGTGCTGGTGTCCATACTGGCCCCCGTGCTGGCCTCATCGAGCAGTGCCTCGATATGGCTGATGGCCGCATCGAGAGCGCTATAGCGTATCTGATAGGCCGGGCAGGCGGCGATCACATCGGCGACGGCCTCGAAGCCGAGTGCACCGAGCAGATGATAATTGAAGCTGTTGAAGGCGAGGTGGGCGAAGGCGTCTTTACCCGGCAAACGATGGCTGGCAAGCGCCGCGCCGGCCTCGAAACTGGGAAAGATTACCAGTGCTGGGCGAGCCGGGTGGTGAATCGCATCCGCGCTGGCGTCGTTGGGCGCGAGATGGGCGACATCGCCCTTACGGGTTCCGGTGAACAGCGGGCCGATCACCGCTTCCTCCGAAAAAGCGCGAATGACCTCGATCGATTGATTTTTGAGCGCGACGGGTTTGAGCATCGCGACGAGATCGCCAGTCTCTGGTCGCAAGACGCCGAATTCGTCGGAAAGGAGCCGAAAGCCGCGCAGCATCATAGCGGCGGCGAGGGTGCTTTTGCCGGCGCCGGGTGGGGCGGCCATGATGATGGCCCGATTGCCTTTGGCGAGGACGCCGGCATGCAGCAGGATGTATTGATTGGCGCGCTGGCCAAAGCACCAATTCACGCCCCATTCAAACAGCGGCAGGGCATTCGTGAGTGGAAAGGGATCGAACGGCTGAATGCCGTCGATGCGAAACTGCGATTGCGGGCGAATGAAGGCGCGCGAGCCGCACGGCCGGATGACTTCGACATGATAGTCGGCACACTCAGCTTGCACCGAGTGCGGCAGCCGAAAGGCGCCGTAAGTGCGCTGCAAGGTTCGCGCGAACACATCAAGCGGGCTGCGCACGCGCACGAGGGCCGCGCCGTAGTCGATGTGGAGCTGTCCAGCGCGGCAGCGCTGCCTGATCTCGCCGAGATCATACTCCCGTACCCGCGCGCTCGGCGCGCTCATCCGCAGATCACGCCGAGCGTTTTGAGCATGGCGAGGAGTTGGGTGATGTCCGGTGTGCCTGGGTCGAGGTCGAGCGTATCGCGCAATACCTGCGCGGCCTCGTCCATGGTCATCGCGTCCCCGCCGCCCTGTTCGACCAGGGCTTCGTAGACGACGGCGGCCGAGGCGGTGAGGATATGGGTCTTCCAGGTGGTTTCATCGAACAGGATGCCGCCGTCATCCATTGGACGATAACGCAGAGCTAGGCGCACATTCGTAGCGAATCTGGTTATTAGATAAATCCGTCAAAGGATTTTGTGGAGCTTAGGTTGATCGAATTCCAGCAGGATCCTGCGACAAGGGTTTGGTTACCCTCATAGATATAGTCTTTCCCATTATTATGAAATTCATTAGGTGTTCCGGTGGGCGTAAACACTCGGCCATCAGGAGCTTCGAGATTCCCGGTTTCTTCATTGGTGATCTGGCAGTTTAGGCCTTCAGTATCACAGTTTTCAACTTCTTCCGTTTCTTCTGTGACGCCTGTAATAATATTTTCATTATCACCTAGGCAGGTTGCCGAAGTCGCTGCAAGCGCTGCACCACTTGGCAGTGTGTAGATAATAGGCGCCACAGTTGCAGCCTTCAGCAAACGCCGGCGAGCCTCTTGATGCCCCTGATTCGCGTTTCGAGTCTGGGACGTTGGCGTTGCCACCTGATCTTGCTTAACCGGGGTCGTCTTGTCGTCTTGATTCATTGAAAAAACTCCTGATGGGTGGTTGCTGCCTGCCCTGGGCATCAACCGCAAACGATGCCGAGTACCAACGGACAGGCTGAAATGACTGTTCACTGCGCTACAAGACTGCTCTGTATAAAATAATGCAATTTTCGTGCCGTTTTTTCATTTGATTTCAAAATCAGCAGCCTAGCCTTTCGTGGGGCCAGGGGCGGCTTCCTGCTCGGGGGCTATGTCAAGTTTTCTGACGCCTAACTGCTCGGATGACGCCGTCTTGCTGGCCAGGCCCGTTTGGCACTGCCATAGTGTAGCCAACATGTAGCCAACATTTGGGTCTCTTTGATGGAGTCGACAACATGGTCATCACACTGTTCAAAACTAAAAAAGCACACTGGAAAAGCAGGCTGCTGCCAAGATTATTACTGGGGCTGGCGCTGCTGCTGAGCGCGAGCGGTCCCGGGGCGAGCGATCTGCCGGCGGCCATTGATCGAGTCAAGCCCTCGGTGGTCGGCATCGGCACCTATCAAGAAACCCGGCAACCACGGATGCAGTTGCGCGGCACCGGCTTCATCGTCGCCGACGGTCGGCATCTGATCACCAACAGCCATGTGCTGCCGGACAGCCTGAACAAGGAGCGACGCGAGTTCCTGGCCGCGTTCGTGCCCAAAGGCGGCTCCCAGGCCGAGGCGCGGCCGGCGCGTATGGTGGCGCAGGACGAGGCGCGCGATCTGGCGCTGCTGCGTATCGAGGGCTCGCCGCTGCCGGCGCTGCGGCTGGGCGATTCCAGCGCGGTTCGTGAAGGCCAGGAGATCGCCTTCACCGGCTTCCCGATCGGCGCCGCCCTGGGGCTGTATCCGGCCACCCATCGGGGCTTGATCGCGGCGGTGGCGCCGGTGGTGATGCCGGCGCGCTCCGGGCGCGAGCTGAAACCGGGGCTGATCCGGCGCATGCGCGATCCTTACACCATCTTCCAGTTGGATGGCACGGCCTATCCGGGCAACAGTGGCAGCCCGATGTTCGACCCCGGCAGCGGCCGAGTGCTGGGTGTGATCAATATGGTGTTCGTCAAGGAAGGCCGCGAGAGCGCGCTGGAGCGCCCAAGCGGCATCAGCTACGCGATCCCGATCGACTTCGCCCGGGATCTCTTGCGCCAGCAGAATCTGCGGCCTTGAGCCTGGCCCTCTGGGTCAGTTTGATCCTCCAGGTGGCGTTGGGCTTGGTCGTTGAAAGGGGGCCGCCCAACCGTCGATTTTTTTTACATCTTTTGTGCGGCGCCGCTAAAACGGGCGGTAGTGTGACGTAAATCTCATCTTAAACAACCCTTTGTTATTTTTGGCGCGTTGTTTGCTTAAATCGATATTATCAGTCACTCTGCGTGTTACTACCGGGCGTCGACGCTCAAGTCAGGAATCCGCATCCCTTATGGAGTTATGCCATGTCCCAACACCTACCAAGCTTGGAAAAACTAGAGCCACTTGTCGAAGAACTGGCTGAGTTTTGGGTGTCCGCCCTTGAGCACGGCAATTGGGAGCAGCGACTTCAGGTGCTGAACAAGATCCACGATCAGTTGCGCGCGGATCTGGCCACCAAGGCGGAGTTCGATTTGGTCTCGCCGCGCTTCGTCTCGGCGATCATCGATCGCTTGGGCGCGCCGCCGGTGGAGGCCGAGGCGCAGGCCAAGATCTATGCCTACTCTCTGAACGAGGTCCATCGGGACGCGGCGACGGCTTGGAGTCTACGCAGTCGTTCCTCGGAAGGGTCGGCGGATCAGTCGGACCGCCGCCGGTTTCCGCGCAAGATGGTCAACATGCTGAGCGAGATCTGGATTCAGGGCTTCACGGCACCCTGTCGCCTGATCGATGTCTCCCTCGGTGGCGCGCGGGTGGTGCTGCAGCAAACCGAGGCGCCCCCGCCGGGAACCGAGGTGCGGGTGGTGGTGCCTGGCAAAGGCATCTGCGAGGCCATCGTGGTGTTTGTCAATAACAGCCTCGAGGCTGGGTTGCGGTTCTCTCATCAACCCGAGCCCGCCATGATATCGGCCTGATTAGAGCGCGCTTGTGCTCGCCTTGGCGAGACGGCGCTATTCCCGCAGGCCGTATTTATCGAGCAGGTTGTACAGCGTTGGCCGGGTGATCCCGAGTAGATCGGCGGCCTGCGCGATATTGCCGTTGCAGCGGCCCATGGCCTTGATCACGGCCTCTTGCTCGGCCGAATCTCGAATCTCGCGCAAGCCGACTCGCTCATCGATCTCGGCGGATGCCGGCAGTCCCAGATCCTCGGCTTGGATGCGTGGACCGTCGGCCATGATGACCGCCCGCCGGATCAGATTTTCCATTTCTCGCACATTCCCCGGCCACTGATAGGCCTCGATGGCACTGAGTGCTTCGCCGGAAAAGCCCAGTCGGCTGGTCTTACGCTGGTCTTGACGGAAGCGTTCCAGCAACGCATGGGCGAGCAGGCTGGGGTCGCCCTGGCGTTCGCGCAGGGGCGGAATCTCGATCGAGATCTCGCTGATGCGATAGTAGAGGTCTTCGCGGAACCCCCCGGCTTCGATCAACTCATGCAGGTGCTGATTGGTCGCCCCCACGACGCGGATATCGACCGGGATCTCGGCCCGTCCGCCGAGTCGCTCGACGACGCGTTCCTGCAGAAAGCGCAGCAGCTTGGCCTGAAGGCTCATCGGGAGATCGCCGATCTCGTCGAGGAACAGCGTGCCCTTGTCGGCATGCTCGATCTTGCCGATGGTCTGGCGGGTGGCGCCGGTGAAGGCGCCTTTTTCGTAGCCGAACAGCTCGCTCTCGAGCAGATTCTCCGGGATCGCCGCGCAGTTGAGGGCGACGAAGGGCTGCTTGGCGCGCGGGCTGAGCTGGTGCAGGGCGCGGGCGAGGACTTCCTTGCCGGTACCGCTCTCGCCGAGCAGCAGAACGGTGGCGTCCGAGGGCGCCACGCGCTCGATCATGCGACAGACCTTGAGCATGCTGGGGGCGGCGGTGATGAGCCCTTGCAGCGGTGAGGCGCTTTGGTGCGCGAGTTTACGGTTCTCGGCCTCCAGGTCGAACAGTTGGGCGGCGCGATCGGTGATCAGCCGCAGGGCATCGGCATCCACCGGTTTGATGTAGTAGTCGTAGGCACCGAGGGCGACGGCCTGCAAGGCGTTGGCGCGGTCATCATTGCCGGTGACGACGATGATCTTGGTCTCGGGGGCTAGGGCGAGGATCTCTTCGAGCAGCGCCATGCCCTCGGTGGCGTTGGCCGGATCGGGCGGCAGACCGAGATCCAGCGTCACCAACTGCGGCCGATGGCGCCGAACCTGGCTCATGGCGCTGGCGCGGTCTTGCGCCTGGAGGATCTCATAGCCATCGAAGCACCAGCGCAGTTGGCTCTGCAGGCCGCTGTCATCCTCGACGATCAGCAATTTCATGGACTGTTTTGCGGAAGAAGCCATGGTGAGATTACCTGCTGTGAGAAGAAGCGGGCGTACTGGGGGCTGGCTGCTGCCGGGGCAGCCAGAGTCTAAAAAGGCTACCTTTGCCGAGTTCGCTGTCGACCTCGATGCGGCCACCCATGCGGTTGATGCGATCGCGCGCCTCATACAGGCCGATGCCCATGCCGGCATTGCCCTTGGTGGTCTGGAAGGGCCGGAATAGGCGTCGGCGCATGAAGTCTTCGTCCATTCCCGAGCCGGTATCCCGCACCCGCACCTGCGCCCAGTGCGCATCGGCATCAAGGCTGAGATGGACCTGGCCATCGTCCGGGGTGGCCTCCTGGGCATTGCGCACCAGATGCTGGACAACATTCTTGAGGCCGTCGGCATCGCCGTTCAACTCGACCGGCTGGCGGATCTCGAGTTCCGGAATCGGCCGCTTGTCCTGGCTTTCGGCGATCACCTCTTCGAGCAGGGTCGCGAGGGCGATCAGCTGCTGCGGCGCGGTCTCGGCGTTGGACTGCATGTTGCGCAGCTGCGCCTGGGTGCGGTCGAGACGGTCGCGAGCGTGGCCGATGGTGCGAAAGGCATCGGTGATGAACTCGGGATTGTCGCGGTGGCGTTCGGCATTCGAGCAGATCAGCGAGAGCTGGGCGGAGACGTTCTTGAGGTCGTGCACCAGAAAGGCGGCCAGGCGGTGGAAGGCCTCGAATTGGCGCGCCTCGAGCAGGGCCTCCTGGGTGCGCACCAGGGCCACATAGGCCGCGAGCTGGCGGCCGGCGGTCTTGAGCAGGTCGCGTTCTTCCCAGTCGATGCGGTTCGGCGCGCGCGGTTGCGCGAGCACCACGAAACCCTCGAGGGCCTCGCCCTTGAGCAGGGGCACCACCACCCAATGGCGCGCATCATCGAGCAGCCAGTGCGGCAGGCGCAAGCCCTTGTAGAAGTCAGGATTGTTGCGGTATTCGTTGAGTTCGATGATCCAATGGGTGCGATTGAGAAAGCGGACCAACGCCGCCGTTGGACGCTCGGGGGGGTAGGTCGGCGTGCCCAGATTGAGCGCGCCGGCGATCTCGTAATCGCCCTCGTCGTTGCGCACCCAAAGCAGCCCGCCCGAGCTTTCGACCATGTCGCTGATGGCACTGATGCAGCGCTCGTGGAAAGGCATCGGCTGATCCTCGGAGGAGAGCATGCCGGTGAAGCGCAGCCATTCTTGGCGGTAATCGTATTTGTACTTGAAGAAATGCTTCGACAGGAAGACCCGCAGCCGGGCACGCACACTGCCGGAGAACAACACTAGCGCCAGCAGTAAGGCGGCGCCGAACAGGAAGCCCACCTGCAGCAGGGTGCCGAGCTCGCCGCCGAGCTGGCGCAGGAAGTAGGCCGCGCTGCCAATGGCGAGCAGATAGAGCCCCGCGCCCATGAGCGCGGTGGTATGGAACAATAACTGCCGGGAGACTTGAGCGTCGCTGCGCTCGGGCAGGCGGCGGCTCAGGGCGATGCCGAGCAGGGGCGCGACCATGGCGTTGACGATGCCGCGTGCGCGCCAGGTCGTGCTTTCCATGCTTTGGAACAGCACCAGATCGGCATACAGGAACAGATCGAAGGCAAAGATCCCGCCCAGGCCGAGGCAGAGGAATTTGATCTGCCAGCGGCGCTGGGGCGGGGTATTGCGGTAGACCTGCTCGACCAGGATCAGCCCGACGATCGCCATCAGCAGGATCGCCAAGCTGCGCCAGAGGGACATGCCGGGCAGGCTCACCGGCAGCAGAAAGAGCAGTAGCAGGGCGAGCAGAAAGGCGATGGTGGCACCGATCCAGAAGCGCAAGACGCCGGACCCCGTGGAGGCGGCAAGCGTGGCCAGCAGCAGCGCGAACCAGCCGGCGTTGCGGCCGATCTCGAAGAGGCCGCCGGTGATGGCCGCATCGCTGTCGAGCTGCCAGGCAAGCAGGGCCAGGTAGAGCGCCCAGCCCACCGTGAGCAGGCTCGCAGCCAGCATCCAGAGACTGGTGGAGCGATGGCGCCAGAGGATGGATGCCAGCGCCGCCAGCACCAGGTAGGCCAGAGCGGCGCTCAGATAGCCGATGGCGGTGATGGGCATGGCGGGGCGGACTCGCTAGCGGGCGCCGCGCCCGAACAGTACCACCCTGACCGTTTCGAGGATGATGAGGATGTCCAGGAACAGGGTGTGGTTCTTGACGTAGTAGAGGTCGTACTGGAGCTTTTCCTTAGCGTCCTGGACCGAGGCGCCATAGGGATAGCGCACCTGTGCCCAGCCGCTGATGCCGGGGCGGATGCTGTGCCGGGCCAGGAAATAGGGGATCTGCTTGCTGAGCTGCTCGACGAAGATGGGCCGTTCCGGGCGCGGGCCGATGAAGGACATCTCGCCCTTGAGCACATTGAAGATCTGCGGCAGCTCGTCGATGCGCAATTTGCGGATCACGCGTCCGACCCGGGTGATGCGATCGTCGTTGCCGGCCGCCCAGCGCGGCTGTCCGTCCTTTTCCGCATCCGGGCGCATGCTGCGGAACTTACAGATCTCGAACGGCTTGTTGCCGAGGCCGACGCGGGTCTGCCAATACAGGATCGTCCCTGGACCCTCGAATTTGATGGCGATGATCGTGAGCAGCATCACGGGCAAGGTCACGAGGAGCAGCACCAGGCTCAGGAGGATATCGAACACGCGCTTGACAACGTTACCGAACCAGCTCTGGCGAAAGCCACTGCCGAAGATGAGCCAACTGCTGTTCATCGAGTCCAACTGCAGGCGCTGATGCTCGCGCTCGAAGAAGGAGGAGATATCGGTCACGGTGATGCCCTGCAGCTTGCACTCCAGCAGCTCCTTGATGGGCAAGCTGTTGCGCCGCTCGCGGATGGCGACGACGATTTCCTCGATCTTGATGCTGCGCGCGAGCGTGAGCAGGGTTTGGCCCTGTTTCAGATGGATCGCGCGATTCGCGGGAACCTCGGTCGAGTCCGCCGACTCGATGGCGACGAACGCGAGGATCTTGTATGGATTATGCGCGTTGGCGTGGGTGCTCGCGGTTTCCAGCGTCATCGCGCGACTGCCCGAACCGAGCACCAGGATGCGCCGCGCGAAGGCGTCGGAGCGGCTGATGCGGCGATAGATCAGGCGCTCGGTGGCGAGCACGATGAAGACCAGGCCGATGCCGATGGCGAAGGCCTTGGTGGCCGGTAACCTGAGCGGAAGCCTGGGGCCGATGAATGCGATCGCGGCCAGGGTCAGCAGCAGGGCGGCTGCGATGCGCAGCATATCGTCGAGCCCCTCGCTGCCGGCCTGGGCGCGGGCTTCGCGATCGTAGAGCCCCATGGTCTCCATGATAAAGACCATGGTGATCGCGAGCGCCAGGTTCAGGCCGAACACTGAGCCCGGATCGTCGGGCACCCGAACAAGCGTGATCAGGGCCAATTGCAGGCTGGAGACGATGAGTAGGGCCTCGACGCCTGCCAGGACGAGTGTTTGGCGCGAGATATGATGCCCGAAGAGTCGCAAGGTCTTACCCTCATCCTGTCTATGACGTTGGAGATGCCATTGCGTAAGTCTACGCTGTGAACTCGGTCACAACCAGAGATTACGCACCATGGGAGGGCTTGACATGCGCTGTGCTCAATAGGCTTGGTCCCAGACGGCGACAAAGTCGCGCACGAACTGCTCCTAATCTGGTGATCGATATCAGGTGCTAGCCGCTGGTAGGCCAGTTTGAGCCATCGCCCGCTGCTGGATGCGACGGGCACCGAGCCGACGTAGCTTGGATTTCAGGCTGGTAAAGGCGGACTTGATGGATTCCTCGGCCTTTTTCTGGGCCTCGCGGACGATGATCTGCTGTCGCTCCGGGGAGGTGACGACCAGCTCGAAGCGGACGCGATGTCCGTTGAGTTGATCGAATTCTTCGGCAATGCGGGCCTGAATCTCATAATCGCGGCCGGGAAAACTGTGTTGGATCGCTTGTGCGTGCTGATTGATCAGCCGCGTGATGCGGTTGTCCAAAGCGAGAAAATCTCCAGAAATACGAACGCTCATTCACTACCTCGTGAGATGGAACCACGCCTGTGCGGGCGACCCGGATGAATCGTCTTCGTGGTGACCGAGCCATGTGGTCCATGTGATCGCCAGCACAGGAGTCGCCGAGACGGCCTTAGGCTCCAGTCGGGTCGTCTGGATTGATCGTCGGCGGGTGATGGTGCATTGCTGGACCGTTCGCGTCTTTTGGGCACAACTTGCCGCGACGTCTGGCTGATCTTGGGTTTAAGCATCGGCTCCCGCGCTGGCCACAATGGCGGACGAATCGCCGGTTCAGCGGTCGAATCGAGTCATTGGACTGTTGCGATGCCTGAGATTTCACTCGCTGCATCCATCCTTGTGGAGCCGGTACCGCGAAAGGGGTGGTGCGGTGGCGCTTAAGAACCTCTCCATAGTGGAGCGCGACCATAGCATAAACCATCCATCGCGAGCGAACTTTCCAGGCTCCTCTGTACTCGAACCCGTTGAGCTTCCTAGAAGCGCTCTGACTCCTTGTCGTGTTCCCCGCCTCTGGCGGGGTTTTTTTGTCCGCGCGCTTGGTGCTCGCGCACGGTCCGCTCCAATGCCGACAAGCGTTGTTGCAAGGCGGCGAGTTCCGCTCCCCAACCCTTGAGGGTCTTGCCGAGCGCAGGCAAGCGGGCGAGGGCGGCGAGTTCGCGCAGCGTTTGCTGCATCGGCCGTGCCGGGGTGCCGAAGACGGTCGCGCCGGCGGGGACATCCTTGGTCACGCCGGATTGGCCGCCGATGCGCGCGCCGGCGCCGATCTCGAGGTGATCCGAGATCGCGACCTGGCCGGCGACGACGGTGCCGGTCCCGAGCCGGCTGCTGCCGGCGACGCCGGACTGGCTGACCAGGATAACGTGGGCGCCGATCTCGGTGTTGTGCGCGATCTGCACCAGGTTGTCGATCTTGGTCCCGCAACGAATGCGGGTCTCGCCCAACGTGGCGCGATCGACACAGGCGTTGCAGCCAATGTCGACCTCGTCCTCGATCATGACCCGCCCGAGCTGTGGAATCTTGCGATGTGCGTTGCCGTCCCACTCGAAGCCGAACCCATCGCCACCGATCACGCAGCCGGAATGGAGGATGCACCGGCTGCCAATCTCGGTGTCGCGCTGGATGGTGACATTGGCTTCGATGATGCACTCGGCGCCGAGCTGGACCCGGCACTCGAGGACGCTGCCGGCGCCGATCACCGAGCCTGGGCCGATGCTGACCTCAGCGCCGATCACGGCGTTAGGGCCGATGGCCACATCCTCGGCAAGCCGGGCGCTGGGATCGACCACGGCGCTGGGGTGGATACCGGCGGCGCTGGGTTTCGGGACGAAGCGCTCGGCGATGTGAAAGAAGCGCGCCCGAGGCTCGGTGGTGCGCAGCAGCAGGGGGCCGGCGACCTGCGGAAAATCCTCGGGGACGATCACCGCGCCGGCGCGACTCGCACCCACCGTCTCGGCCTGATCGGCGCGCTCGGCGAAGCAGAGATCGCTCGGCCCGGCGAGGGCGAGGGTATTGACCCCGGTCAAGCCGGTGATTGCCGCTTCGTGTGAGGTCGATGCCGTGCCCGCCCCGGCCGGGGCGAGCGGAGGTGGTATCTCGAGCAGGTCGCGGATCTGGTTCAAGTCGAGGACCATGGTGGTGTCCCTTGGCGTCGCGCCCGTGCGGCTCATTCGAACAGATCCCGGAAGGCCTTGGCGAAGCGCTTGTAGGCGTCCCAGCCATCCTTGTCCATGACCTGATCGATGATCCAGCGGTTTTCGTCTTCCCGCCCCATCAGTTGTTGGATCTCGAAGCCGAGATGGCGCAGGAACGGGTAGGTAGGGCCGTCGTCATCGAGCTGGAAGTCAGCATACTCCTCGGAGCGGGCATTGAGCCGCTGTAGGAACGGCGAGCCGTAGTCGCCCGGGCCGAGCAGGTCTTGGCTGTTGTCCTGCACATGCTCGACGAGTTTCTTGGCAAAGGCCGTGATTAGTTCGCGGCGTTGCCCGTCGTCGAGCAGGCCATGACTGAGGCGGTCGGCGATCTGAATCAGGAACACCAGATATTCCTGAATCACCTCCAGGCGCTGCGCATCGTCGCGGTAGACGAAGCGCTCGCAATGCAGCGAGATCGCCTTGTCGATCGCGATGCGCCAGGCGATGAAAGCCAGGGCGCCGCCGATCTCGCCGAGCGAGCGTTGGTTCTCATCATTCCACCAGTGACTCTTGATGCGTAGCGCCATGCCTGATTCCCGGTTCTATCGACTGTATTTCTGAGTATTTTACTGAGTAAGTTCGGCGCTTGCCCAAGCAAGGCAAGCTCGGAGCAGCGCTTCGGTCCCTTGCGTCGTCCCTTGCGTCACCCCCTGCGGCCCGTTCGACGCAGGTCGCTTTTGATCCGCTCGGGTCGGCGGTACACTCTGCAGCTGTTTTCCCTTCTCATGCCAGAGGTCTCCGTGGTCGCCCCGCAGCCGAGTTTTCGCCGTATCGAGCGGCTTCCGCCCTATGTCTTCAATATTGTCAACGAGTTGAAGGCCGCAGCCCGAGCGCGGGGTGAAGACATCATCGACTTCGGCATGGGCAATCCGGACCAGCCCACGCCGCAGCATATCGTCGACAAGCTGGTCGAGGCCGCGCAGCGACGCGATACGCATCGTTATTCGGTCTCGCGTGGCATCCCGCGCCTGCGCCGGGCGATCGCGCGCTGGTACCTGGATCGCTTCGATGTCGAGCTGGACCCCGATAGCGAGGCGATTGTGACGATTGGCTCGAAGGAAGGGCTGGCGCACCTGGCGCTGGCGACCATGGGCGCGGGCGATACGGTGCTGGTGCCAAACCCGGCCTATCCGATCCATCCCTATGGCTTCATCATCGCCGGCGCCGATGTGCGCCATGTCCAATTGACGCCCGAGGTCGATTTCTTCGAGGAGCTGCGCCGGTCGATTCTCGACTCCTGGCCGCGGCCGAAGATGCTGGTGCTGAATTTCCCCGGCAACCCGACCACGCAGTGCGTCGAGCTGCCGTTCT
The DNA here is from genome assembly GCF_059621085.1 of Halochromatium sp. NSM3. Lineage (NCBI taxonomy): Bacteria > Pseudomonadati > Pseudomonadota > Gammaproteobacteria > Chromatiales > Chromatiaceae > Halochromatium > Halochromatium sp. NSM3. Next base: position 25,786 of record NZ_JCAQIA010000020.1, read on the forward strand.
TCGAGCAGGTGGTCGAGATCGCGCGCGAACACGGTATCTGGGTGGTCCACGACATCGCCTACGCGGACATCGTCTTCGATGGCTACAAGGCGCCGTCGATCCTGCAGGTGCCGGGGGCCAAGGATATCGCGGTCGAGTTCTTCTCGATGTCGAAGAGCTACAACATGCCGGGTTGGCGCATTGGCTTCATGTGTGGCAATCCGCAGCTGATCGCGGCCTTGGCGCGGATCAAGTCATACCTGGACTATGGCACCTTTACGCCGATCCAGGTCGCGGCCATCCATGCCTTGGAGTCGCCGCAGGACTGCGTCGCCGAGATCCGCGACATGTACCAGGGCCGCCGTGACTGCCTCTGCGACGGGCTCACTGATGCCGGCTGGCCGGTCGAGCGCCCGAAGGCGACCATGTTCGTCTGGGCACGCATCCCCGAGCCCTATCGTGAGATGGGCTCGCTCGAGTTCTCGAAAAAGCTGCTGCGTGATGCCAAGGTGGCGGTCTCGCCCGGGGTTGGCTTTGGCGATTACGGCGACGACCATGTGCGCTTCAGTTTGATCGAGAACGAGCATCGCACCCGTCAGGCGGTGCGCGGCATCAAGCAGATGTTCCGTGAGGATGCGCGGGCGGGGTAGTCTGCGGTATTGCCGTGGGCAGCGTTTAGAACTGAGGAGAACTTATGGAACCGGTCAAGATCGGTCTGCTGGGCTTGGGGACCGTTGGTGGTGGCAGTGTCACCGTCCTGACGCGTAACGCCGATGAGATCGCGCGCCGCGCCGGACGTGCCATTCAAATCACGCACGCCGCCGCGCGCCAGTACAATCCGGAGCGCATCAAGGGGTTGGATCGGATCGGGCGCATTAGCGACGATGCCTTCGCCGTCGTCGATGATCCCGAGGTCGATATCGTCATCGAGCTGATCGGCGGCTATTCGCCGGCGCGTGAGCTGGTGCTGAAGGCGATCGAGAACGGCAAGCATGTGGTCACCGCCAACAAGGCGCTGATCGCGCTGCATGGCAACGAGATCTTCGCCGCCGCCCAGGCCAAGGGCGTGATGGTCGCGTTCGAGGCGGCAGTCGCCGGCGGTATCCCGATCATCAAGGCGGTGCGCGAGGGGCTGGCGGCGAACCGCATCGAGTGGATCGCCGGCATCATCAATGGCACCGGCAACTTCATCCTCAGCGAGATGCGCGACAAGGGGCGGGCGTTTGCCGAGGTGCTTGCCGAGGCGCAGGCGCTCGGGTACGCCGAGGCCGATCCGACCTTCGATGTCGAGGGGATCGATGCCGCGCATAAATTGACCATCCTCGGCTCGCTGGCGTTCGGGATTCCGCTGCAGTTCGACAAGACCTTCACCGAGGGGATCTCGCAGATCGAGCCGCAGGATGTCGCCTTTGCCGCCGAATTGGGCTATCGCATCAAACATCTCGGCATCACCCGGCGGACCGAGGCCGGCATCGAGATGCGCGTGCACCCGACCCTGATCCCGCACCGGCGACTGATCGCCAATGTCGATGGGGTGATGAACGCGGTCCTGGTCATGGGCGACGCGGTTGGGCCCACGCTCTATTACGGCGCCGGGGCGGGCGCGTTGCCGACCGCCTCGGCGGTGGTGGCCGACGTGGTCGATCTGGTGCGCGCGTTGACCACTGATCCGACCAACCGCGTGCCGCATCTGGCGTTTCAACCCGATGAACTCACCGATACCCCGGTACTGCCAATCGAGGCGGTCGAGACCGCGTACTATCTGCGCATCACCGCGCTGGATCGGCCCGGCGTCATGGCCGCCATCGCTGGTATCCTGAGCGAGGAGGGCATCAGCATCGAGGCAATCAAGCAAAAGGAGCCGGCAGCGGGGGAGACCATGGTGCCCCTAATCCTGCTCACCCATCGCATCAAGGAGGCAGCGATGAACCGCGCCATCGCGCGCATCGAAGCCTTCGATGGCAGCGTCGGCGAGGTGGTGCGCATCCGCATGGAGAGCCTCGAGGGTTGATCGCGCTTGGGCGAGCACGATCACAGCCCAACATTGCTGACACCAGACAGCATCGGGCCGCCTGGCCCACCAATCAGCGAGTAGTCAAGACGATGGAAACCGAAGCAGTCGAACAACTGATCCGCACTGGCCTTCCGGAAGCCAAGGTCAGGGTCACCGGCGATGGGAGTCATTTCGAGGCCGTGGTGGTCAGTTCGGCCTTCGCCGGCCTTACCCCGATCAAGAAGCAGCGCTTGGTCATGGATACGGTGCGCGAGCAGATCGCCTCTGGCGAACTCCATGCCTTGTCGATCAAGACCCTGACCCCCGAGCAGCAGTCAGCTTCGACCTAGGAAGCTATCTGAAATCGGAATCGTGGTGCCTAAGTTCCGTGCTTAAATGGCTTCTGGGGCGCCTAATGCAGCTTATTTCCAGACTCTTTCCAAGGAGCTGACTGGCGGCCTCAGGCGGAGGCGCCCAGCGCCGATGGTGCTGCGGCCTGGATGTGGTGCTCGAGCTGGGAGGCGGTCAGCGCGTTGCCGGGCGGGAAATGGCAGGTGAAGGTGGTGCCCTGACCTGGCTCACTCGCCACCGCCAGGCGCGCGTCGTGGCGACTCAAGACATGCTTGACGATCGCCAAACCAAGCCCGGTGCCACCCGAGGCGCGGGAACGCGCCTTGTCCACCCGATAGAAGCGCTCGGTCAGGCGCGGAATATGCTCTGGCTCGATCCCTGGACCATCGTCCTCGACTAGGAAGATCGGTCCGCTGGCGGTGTCTGTCCAGACCAACTGGATGTGGCTGCCGGGCGGCGTATGCTTCACCGCATTGAAGAGGAGGTTGGAGAAGGCGCTACGCAGCTCGCTATCCTTACCGAGCAGCATCAGCTCGCTGTCGATATCGATACTGAACTGGTGGCGCCCGCCGCTGAGCGCCGAGGCGTCGGCGATGATCTGCTCCAGCTCGCAGGGGACATCGACCGGGGCGATATCCAGCACATGCTCGTCCATCTCCAGCCGTGACAGGGTCAGCAGATCCTCGATGATACAGCGCATGCGCTCGGCTTGATGTTGCATCAGATTGAGCGGCCGGCGATGGTTGGAGGGGGTCTGTGCCGAATCGGCCAGCGTTTCCAGGAAGCCAGTGATCACCGTCAACGGGGTGCGCAGCTCGTGCGAAGCGTTGGCGACGAAGTCGCGCCGGATCAGGTTCAGGTGGAAGATCTTGGTGATATCGCGCCCGACCACCAGGCGTTGCTTCTTGCGCTCGCCGAAGGGGGCAACGCGAATGCTGAGCATGATCGAGCGGTTATGGGCGGGGGCCACCTCGAGCGGGCGGGCGTACTCGCCCGCGTTGATGTAGTCGGCCAACTCTGGATGCTCGAAGACCTCGAACAAGGCATTGCCTTCGTCGCGCGGCCAAGACAGGTCCATCAGCACCTGCGCGGCCGGGTTGGCCCATTCGATGCGACGGTTCTTGTCCAGCACCACCAAGGCATCGGGCACCGAGTTGGCGGCTTCGCGAAAACGCCGGAAGAAGCGCACTTGGCGCTTGCGTCCCTTGCGACCGCGTTGCTGGTATTGGCCGATGGCGCGATAGATGTCGCCCCAGATGCCTTTCGGGAAGGGCGGAACCAGGCGATGCTGGCGGCGAATCAGGCGCGCTAGCCGCCCCAGATGCCAGGCATGCCGGACCAGCAGCAGGCATAGCATCAAGAGCACGGCCTCGGCCCAGCCAAGGCCGAGGGTGATCAACGCCACCGCAGCGAGCGCGGCCACGATGATCAATCCCAGCTCGTAAGCGGGTCCGCGTCGCATCATTTGTCCGAGAAGCGGTAGCCGACACCACGGACCGTTTGCAGCAGGTGCTCGTGCCCGGTCTTCTCGAGCGCCTTGCGCAGGCGACGGACATGCACGTCGACGGTGCGCTCCTCGACATAGACCTGGTCGCCCCAGACCTGATCGAGCAGTTGCGAGCGGTTGAAGGCGCGATCGGCATGGGTCATAAAGAAGTGCAGCAGGCGATATTCGGTCGGCGCGATGTCGATCGCGATGCCATTGGCGCTGACGCGGTGGCTGACATTGTCGATGGTGAGACCGCCGATCTCGGTCTGATCGCGGACCTCATCGGGCTTGCTGCGCCGCAACACGGCGTTGACCCGCGCCACCATCTCGCGCGGCGAGAAGGGCTTGGTGATGTAGTCATCGGCGCCCGTATCCAGCCCCTTGACGCGGTCTTCTTCCTCGCCGCGCGCACTGACCATGATGATCGGCATGTTGCGCGTCTTTGGACTGTGCTTGAGCTGGGCCGCGAGTTCGAGGCCGGAGCGGCCTGGCAGCATCCAGTCGAGCAGCACCAGCTCGGGTTGCTCGGCGAGTAGCTTGCGGGCCTCGTCGGCGTGACCCGCCTCAAGGACGCGAAAACCGCCTTCTTCGAGCGCGAAGCGTATGACCTCGCGAATATCGGGCTCATCATCGACGATCATGACGGTGGGCATGGGTGGATTCCAGCAGGATTGATGCTTAAGGATGCAACGCATTCTATGTCGATGCGATGACAGTCTCGTGACTGCGGCAGGCTGATTGGCGCCGTTTGGTCTTTACCTGGAGCCAACGGCTGGTAATATTCTGAATCCTTGGATGCTTTGCTTCTTTAGGATCAGATATTGAGCGCTGACGAACCGACCGATCACAGGGCTGACAAGAGCCGACGCCAGGTGTTTCAAGGCAAGATCATCAATGTCGGGGTGGAGCACGTTCGCCTCCCCAATGGGCGTCATGTCGATCTCGAGGTCGTGCGCCACCCGGGCGGGGCGGCGGCGGTGGCGATCGACGACCGCCGCCGCGTTTGCCTGCTCAGGCAGTTCCGTCATGTCGCCGGGGGCTGGCTGTGGGAGCTGCCGGCCGGCAAGCTCGATCCCGGTGAAGGACCGGCGACAACCGCCGAGCGGGAACTCGCCGAGGAAGCGGGGTTGATGGCGGCGACCTGGGACTCGCTCGGTCGCCTGCACAGCTCGCCGGGCGTCCTTGCCGAAGTGATCCATCTGTTCCTCGCGCGTGGGCTGAGCGAGGTCAATCTCGGGCACGATGTCGACGAGGTCATCGAGGTGCACTGGGTCGCGCTCGATCAGGTGCTCGATTGGTGTCTCAACGGCACCATCACCGATGCCAAAACCCTGGTCGGCCTCTATCGTGCGGCGGACTTCCTGCGCCATGGCAGCGATGCGCCCGTCGATGGTCCGGTGGCGGTTGTCGCCGAGTAAGCGCGTGGAGTTGGCGGCTCTCGGGACGGCTATCGGGGATTCTCGAGAGGCTCTCGGGGGGGGGCGCCTCGCAGGGGGCCGACTCAGTGGCGAGGCGGTACATGCTGGTTGTAGCGCTCCATCAGATAACAGAGACAATCTTGTCGGATCACCGTGGCGTCGGCGGTCAGCATTGAGGGCATCGCCGGCACCTGGAGTGTCAACTCGTCTTGCTCGATGCGGAAGAACTGATCGGTCACATTGCGGCCGTGCTCGTCGCGCACCTCGAGGCGCGCCCCTGGGCGCGCTTGCGCAAAGGCGGTGCCGGCGGGTAGCTCGCGAAAGTTGAAGCGCTCGAGTTCCGGTGACAGCACCAACTGCGCCTCGTGCGGTGGAAAGCCAAAGCTGACCTGTTCCGGGATCGTCACCCGCGCGACGGTGTGGAAGAGATCGAGATCCTGCGCCGGAAGGGCGTGGTCGGGCAGCTCGCACAGATGCAGGCAAGCATCGATGAATTCGCGCGCGTGCTCGACGCCGCGACGATCGCCCACCCGCCCGCATTCGAGCGTCACCGCCGGGCAGAGTCGCGCCATGGCCTGCGACTGAACGCCGGTGGGTCGCACGAAGTACACCACCGTGCGCGCGAACAGACGCGCCAAGTGCAGGTAGCGGTTGTCGAGGCGATTGACGCAGGCGTAATGCGGATTGCTGCCGGTGTTGTTGTGCAGGTCGATGCTGGCGAACAGTCCGCGCCGCTGCATGATCTCGACCACCTGCGACATCAACGCCTGCGCTGGTGAGGCGGGTTCCTCGGTGCCCGGCCAGACGCGGTTGAAATCGGGCTGATCCGGCAGGTGGCGTGCATTGGCTGCGGCGGCCTGGACGTTGCCGATGAACAGACTCAGCGAGCGCGGCAGGCGCAGGCGTCCGTGGCGCTCGAGACAGTGGCTGAGCAAGAGCCGCACCGCGTCCCAGCCGACCGGCTCGTTACCGTGCATCAACACCGACACGAACAGCGCCGGCTCGCGCTCGCCGGCGAGATGGATCAGCGTCGGGCCCGGCAGCCGCGTGCCGAGGTCGATGCTGTTGAGTTCAAGCAGCCCGTCGGGAAGCTGGTCGAGTTCATGCAGGGTGAGGGGCGTCTCGGTCATGCGTGGACAGATCCTGTCGGTTGCGCGGAATCGGTTGCGCGCGGGTGGCGGCGCAGTACCCGCCCTGGATACGTTACTCTAGCACCGAAGCGAGCCCGGTAAGGGGTTGCCAGCCTCAGTGTCTGGGCTTACCGGGTTGCACCGCAACGGCTCACCTCATCGATACGAGATCTCTTGTTATGCTCTGGCTGATTGTTGGATTGATCCTGTTCCTCGGCGTGCACTCGGTGGCGATCATCGATGCCCAGTGGCGCGATCGCATGGCGACACGGCTCGGACCGGTGGTGTGGAAAGCCGCCTACGGGCTGATCGCGCTGCTCGGCCTGGTGTTGATCGTCAACGGTTATGAGGCGGCGCGCAGCAGCGGCGCGATCCTGCTCTATCAGGCGCCGATCTGGATGCGCCACATCACGCTGCTGCTGATGTTGCCGGTGTTCGTTCTGCTCTTGGCGGCCTACCTGCCGGGCCGCATCCAGCGCGCGACCAAGCATCCGATGCTGTTGGCGGTCAAGCTCTGGGCGTTCGCCCATTTGCTAGCGAACGGCACCCTGGCCGATGTGCTGCTGTTCGGCGGCTTTCTGGCCTGGGCGGTGGCCGATCGCATCTCGCTGAAGCGGCGCACGCCGATTCCGGTGCCCGGCGCGCCCAGCAGCCGATTCAATGATGGGATCGCGCTCGGCGGTGGACTCGTGCTGTATCTGCTGTTCCTGTTCTGGCTGCATCAGGCGCTCTTCGGCGTCGCCCCGCTGGGAACGGTGGGCTGAGCGGCTTGGGCAAAACGCCTGGATAAGTCCGCCACGCGCGGGCCGGGGTCGACAAGGCGCGCCGCGCGTTTCAGCGGGCGCGCCACTCGTCGATCAGGAGCAAGAGGCTCAACAGCGGTTGGCGCCAGCGCAGACGCGGCTCGGCGTAGCGCATCACCGCGAGTAGACGCGGGCGCTGGGTCTTGCTGTAGCAGTCCGTCGCGCACTGATCGCAAGGCTGCTTCAGCTCACCGAACACGCATTGATCGAGCCGCTGATGGGCATAGCGCAGGAGGTCCTCGCACGCCCCGCAGAGCCGGCTTGCCTCGGCGCTGCGGGCATGATGCGCCTGGCAGTAGATGGCGCACATCGCGGCGATGGTGCGCTTCTCGCGCCGGATGCGGCGGCCCCTGTTCGCCGGGCGCATCGCTGCTTTTTTGCTTGACCGCGACGGGGAGCTAGGGCGTTGGACTGGCATCTGCATGGGGCTATTATCGAAAAACCGCACCAAAACGGTTTGATAAATGTCAACTCATCCTGAGTCCGAAGCCCGTCTATACTGAGGGCCGCGTTTCGGCGTGGCTCAGTCCTCCATTCGACACCGATCCTGAAGACAAGCACTATGTTTTGGACCAACGTTTTTCTCGCCGGCTCCTTCGTGGCGATGATCGCGCTCTTCGTCTGGCTGTTTCGCGACGGCGAGGGCCCTTCGCCCGGCCCGGCGATCATGCGCAAACGCGGCCACGACGACGCCGATGAGCCGGCCTCGGAAGACGAGGAGACGCGCTGATCGGAGGCGCTTGCCAGTGCCCTCGCTCGGGAGGCACTCGGCGCCCGAGTGGGCGATCAAGGCCGCGTCAGTCTGGGCCTGGGCCTGCTGAGCCTGAACCTGGACCCGACTCGGCACTCGGGAGAACGACCAGATGCTCGGCCTGCAGCCGGATACCGATGCGCTCGCCGACCTCATGGCGGTGATGGCTCGGCACCAGGCACAGCACCTCGGTGCCGCTATCGAGTTGCAGGGTGTAGAGGAATTCGGCGCCGCGAAATGCACGTTCGACGATCGTGGCCTCGCGCGGGCTGGATTCGTCGTAGAGGATATCGTGCGGACGGATCAACACCTCGACTTCACTACCGGCCTCGAGAAACGGCGACTGTGGCCCCTCGGCACGGCCGAGTTCGGTGCGCAACTGCCCGGAATTCGACACGCTTGCCGGCATCAGGACGCCATGCCCGATGAAATCGGCGATGAAGCGATCCGCCGGTTCGTGATACAGCTCAAAGCCGGTGCCCGATTGGTGCACTGCGCCTTGGTTGAGCACGGCGATCTGATCCGCCATCGCGAAGGCCTCGAACTGATCATGGGTCACCAGGATAGCGGTGATCGCCTCGTGCTTGAGCAGCGTGCGCACCTCGCGCGCGAGTTGCTCGCGCAACTCGGCGTCCATGCTCGAGAACGGCTCATCGAGCAAGAGGATATCCGGGCGCGGCGCCATGGCTCGCGCCAGCGCCACGCGCTGCTGCATCCCGCCCGAGAGTTCGTGCGGATAGAGCTGGGCCGCCTCGCTGAGTTCGACCAGTTCCAGCAGTTCGTCGATGCGGGTTTGGCGGCGCGGCGCGCTGAACGTGCGCAGGCCGAAGCCGATGTTGTCGGCCACCGAGAGATGCGGAAACAGGGCGAAGTCCTGAAACACCATGCCAATATGGCGATGCTCCGGCGCCAGCGTCCAGCCGGGCTCGGAGACGCAATGGCCGCGGATCAGGATGTTGCCCTTGCTCACCGGCTCGAAGCCGGCGATGGCGCGCAACAGCGTGGTCTTGCCGCAGCCGCTGGGGCCGAGCAGACAACCGAGGGTGCCACTCTCGAGCATGAAGTCGACATGGCGCACCACGGTGGTCTCGCCGTAGGCGACATCGACTCCGCGCAGCTCTAAACGCGCCGGCGGGTTGGGGTCTAAGTGATCGAAGCGCTCAGTCATGGGCGGGGCAGGGCATGCAGCGACGGCAGCCGGTTACAGGCTCGCGCGCGAGCGGGTGATGGAGCGGCTGAGGATGATCACCGGGATCAGGCCAGCGGCGACGATGGTCAAGGCCGCCGGAGCGGAATCGGCGAGGCGTTCATCGGAGGCCAACTCGTAGGCGCGCACGGCGAGGGTGTTGAAGTTGAACGGACGCAGGATCAGGGTGGCCGGCAGCTCCTTGAGCACATCGACGAACACCAGCAGCAGGGCCGTCAGCAGACTGCCTTTGAGCATCGGCATGTGGATCTCACGCAGCACCTCGCGCGGCTTGAGCCCGAGCGAGCGCCCGGCCTCGTCCATCGAGGGGCGGATCTTGCTCAAGCCGGACTCGACCGTTTGCAAGGAGATGGCGAGGAAGCGCACCAGATAGGCGAAGAGCAAGGCCGCGAGCGATCCGCTCAGCAGCAATCCGGTGGAGAGGCCGAAGTGCGCGCGCATCCAGCTATCGAGGCTGTTGTCGATCCAGGCGAAGGGAATCATCACCCCGACCGCGATTACCGTGCCGGGTATCGCGTAGCCCATGCCGGCGGTGCGCACCGCCATGCGCACCGGCTGCGTCGGCAGCAGCCGGCGGCCATAGCCGAGCATCAGCGCCAGCCCCAGCGCCAGCACCGCAGCGCCAGCGGCGAGCGCGAGGCTGTTCAGCGCCAGGCGCGCGAACTCGGCATCCAGGCGCTGATCGGCAACGGTGATGGACCAGACCATCAACTGCCCGGCCGGCAGCAGAAAACCGAGGGTGAGCGGAGCCAAGCAAAAGCCGACTGCCGCGACCGCCTGCCAGTCGCGCAGCGGCAAGCGCCGGATCGACTGCTGGCGCTGGCTGGTATCGTGATAGCGCGCCGCGCCGCGCGAGTGGCGCTCGAGCAGGATGAGCAAGAACACGAACCCGAGCAGCATGGCCGAGAGTTGCGCGGCGGCGGCGGGATTGCCGAGCCCGAACCAGGTGCGGAAGATGCCGGTGGTGAAGGTGGAGACGCCAAAGTACTCAACGGTGCCGTAGTCGGCGAGCGTCTCCATGAGCGCCAGCGAGAGACCGGCGACGATCGCCGGGCGCGCCAGCGGTAGCGCCACCGTAAAAAAGGTTCGCCAGGGGCCGTTGCCCAAGGTCCGGCTGACATCGAGCACGCACAGCGACTGACTCAGGAACGCCGCGCGCGAGAGCAGGTAGACATAGGGATAGAGCACCAGCGACAACATCACCGCAGCACCGGGCAGGGAGCGCACGCGCGGAAACCAATAATCGCCCCAGCCCCAACCGGTCAGCTCGCGCAGGCCGGTCTGCACCGGGCCGGCGAAGTCGAGCAGGCCGGTGTAGGTGTAGGCGATGATGTAGGCGGGCATCGCCATCGGCAGCAGCAGGGCCCATTCGAAAAAGCCGCGACCGGGAAACCGACACATGCTCGTCAGCCAGGCGGTCCCCACCCCGCCGATGAGGGTGCCGAGCGTGACCCCGAGCATCAGCAGCAGCGAATGGCCGACATAATCGGCTAGGACCGTCTCGACCAGGTGCGCCCAGACCTCGCCCGCCGGCACGAACAGGAAACCGACGATGACCAGGATCGGCAACGCCAGCAGGGTCGCGATCAGGATCAGCAGCAGAGGCCAGACGCGCAACCAGGCGCGAACGCCGAAGGCGTCGGACATGGCCAATGCTGGGGTGAATGCGCTCATCAAGGTTGCGATGGATCGAAGCGAGCATCGGGAAGGGGTGCCCCAGCGCGGGGCAAGCACCTAATCATAACCCCATTGACAAGCAGGGCACCTGCTTCGATCCATCCTCCTTTGGGCCGCCTTGCGTTTAACGCCAGCCGGCGCGATCCATCAGCATCAGCGCCGCGCCGTTCAGCTCGCCGAGTTCGATCAGATCGAGATCATCGGCCTCGAAACGGCCCCATTCGGCCAGCACCGAGCTGATCTCGACGCCCTCGCGCACCGGATACTCGCCGTTGACTTCGGCATACCAGGTCTGCGCCTCCGGGCTGACGAGGAACTCGATCAGTTTGACTGCGGCCTCGGTGTTTTCGGCGGCGGCGGTGACCGCAGCACCACTGACATTGACATGGGTGCCGCGACCGTCGCCGGCGCCGGGCTGATTCGGCCAGAACACGGCCATCTTCTCGGCCGGTTCTTTCTCGCCCGGGTCATCGGAGGTCAGCATCCCCGCGAGATAGTAGGTATTTGCGATTGCGATATCGCATTGACCAGCGGCGGCGGCCTTGATTTGGTCGCGATCTCCGCCCTTGGGTGGCCGCGCCATATTCGCGACAATGGCCTCGGCCCAGTCTTGCGCCGCTTCGGTGCCGTCGGCGGCGATGATCGAGGCGACCAGGGATTGGTTGTAGACATTGCTCGAGGAGCGGATGCAGATGCGTCCCTGCCACTGTTCGTCGGCGAGCGCCTCGTAGGTCGAGAGGTCGGAGGGATCGACCTCGCCCTTGACATACATGATCGGCCGCGCGCGCAGTGACAGACCGACCCAGTGACCGTTCGGGTCCCGATAGGTTTTGGGCACGGCCTCGTTCACGACCTTGGAGGTGAAAGCCTGGGTCAGGCCGGCGGCCTTGGCGCGGTGCAGATTGCCGGCGTCGACGGTCAGCAGCACATCGGCCGGGCTGTTGCGGCCTTCACTCTTGAGCCGTTGCAGCAAGGCATCGGCCTTGCCGGTGACCAGGTTGACCTCGATCCCGGTCTCTTCGCTGAAGCGATCGAGCAAGGGTTTGATCAAGGCCTCCTTGCGCGCCGAGTAGAGATTGACCTCCTCGGCGGCGGCAAGACTTGGGGCCGCCGCGAGCGCCACGCAGAGGGCGACGAGGGGCACGCGAGCGGAACACAGGAGGCGGCGAGCGCAGATCGGTATCATGGTAAGACTCCAGAAAGGGTGTGATGGGAATGACGAGGACCGCAACGCGGACACTCCGGTGCAGAGTGTGTCCGAACTGAGCGAAAACAACAAGACTGATGAGAATGGTTGCGATTAACCTGCTGAGCGACGGCGCCTTTCGGATCTCTGCTTGAAAGTGCCTGCGCGAGCAATGACCTTGACGCCAAGCATCTGGCCCGAGCGGCCGGATTTTCACGGAATCATGACCAAGGGTCTTGAAACCCGGCGTTGGCGTCGTACTATAACCTAGTAAACTACTCAGGTATCGGAGCGGACCCCTATGAACGCGATCCCAGCAGAGGCCACCACGGCCGAGAGCAAGGTCGACACAGCCGGCCAGTATGATGCGTTGGTCAATGCCGGCTACGAGCACGGCTTTATCACCGACATCGAATCCGACACCTTGCCACCGGGCCTTAACGAAGGCGTGATTCGAGCCATCTCGTTGCGCAAGGGCGAGCCCGAGTGGATGACCGACTGGCGCCTTGCGGCCTACCACAAGTGGCTCGAGATGCCGACCCCGACCTGGGCCTCGGTCCACTATGCGCCGATCGACTACCAGGCCATCTCCTACTTCTCGGCGCCGAAGAAGAAGGACGGCCCCAAGAGCCTCGACGAGGTCGACCCGATCCTGCTCGAGACCTACGAGAAGCTCGGCATCCCGATCGAGGAGCAGAAGGCGCTCGCCGGTGTCGCTGTCGACGCGGTGTTCGACAGCGTCTCGGTCGCGACCACCTTCCGCAAGAAATTGCACGAAGCGGGCGTGATCTTCTGCTCGATCTCGGAGGCGGTGCGGGATTATCCCGAACTGGTGCGCCAACACCTCGGCAGCGTGGTGCCGCCGACCGACAACTTCTACACCGGCCTCAACTCGGCGGTGTTCACCGATGGCACCTTCGTCTATGTACCGAAGAACACCCGCTGCCCGATGGAGCTGAGCACCTATTTCCGCATCAACACCGCCAATACCGGGCAGTTCGAGCGCACCCTGATCGTCGCCGATGAGGGCAGCTATGTCAGTTATCTGGAAGGCTGCACCGCGCCGCAGCGCGACGAGAACCAGCTGCATGCCGCCGTGGTCGAGCTGATCGCGCTCGACGATGCTGAGATCAAGTACTCGACGGTGCAGAACTGGTATCCAGGCGACGAGAACGGCAAGGGCGGCATCTTCAACTTCGTCACCAAGCGCGGTGACTGCCGCGGCCATCGCTCCAAGATCAGCTGGACCCAGGTCGAGACCGGCTCGGCCATCACCTGGAAGTACCCGAGCTGCATCCTGCGTGGCGATGAGTCGGTCGGCGAGTTCTACTCAGTGGCGGTGACCAAGGGGCGCCAGCAGGCCGATACCGGCACCAAGATGATCCATCTCGGCAAGAACACCCGCTCGACCATCGTCAGCAAGGGCATCAGCGCCCAGCACGGCCAGCAGGCCTACCGCGGGTTGGTGCGCATCGCGGGGCGTGCCGAGGGCGCGCGTAACCATACCCAGTGTGACTCACTGCTGATCGGCGACAAGTGCAGCGCTCACACCTTCCCGTACATCGAGGTCAAGAACCCGAGCGCGAAGATGGAGCACGAGGCCACTACCTCGAAGATCAGCGAGGATCAGCTCTTCTATTGCCGCTCGCGCGGGCTCTCCGAGGAGGATGCGGTGTCGATGATCGTCAACGGCTTCTGCAAGGAGGTCTTCAACGAGCTACCGATGGAGTTCGCGGTCGAGGCACAGAAATTGCTGAGTATCAGCCTCGAAGGCGCCGTCGGTTAGCGAGAACGGCACACCAAACTTTAGGAGCATCCGTATGTTGTCTGTGAAGGGCCTGAAGGCCAATGTCGGTGATGAAGAGATCCTGCGTGGCCTCGATCTCGAGGTGAAACCCGGTGAAGTGCACGCGATCATGGGGCCGAATGGCTCCGGCAAGAGCACCTTCGCGCATGTGCTCTCCGGGCGCGAGGGCTATGAGGTCACGGCCGGCAGCGCCACGCTGGACGGTAACGATCTGTTCGCGCTCGAGCCCGAGGAGCGCGCGCGCCTAGGGCTGTTCCTCGCCTTTCAGTACCCGGTCGAGCTGCCCGGCGTCAACAACATGTACTTTCTCAAGGCCGCGCTGAACGCGATCCGCAAATCGCGCGGCGAGGACGAACTCGATGCCGTTTCCTTCATGCGCTTGATGAAGGAGCGGCTGAAGGTCTTGCACCTGGACGACAGCCTGCTCAAGCGTCCGGTCAACTTCGGTTTCTCGGGCGGTGAGAAGAAACGCAACGAGATCTTCCAGATGGCCATGCTCGAGCCGAAGCTGGCGATCCTCGACGAGACCGACTCCGGACTCGACATCGATGCCCTGCGTATCGTCGCCGATGGCGTCAACGCGCTGCGTGGCCCGGAGCGTTCGATGATCGTCGTCACCCATTATCAGCGCCTGCTCGATTACATCGAGCCCGACCATGTGCATGTGCTGGCCAAGGGGCGCATCATCCGCTCCGGCGGTAAGGAGCTGGCGCTGGAACTCGAGGAGAAGGGCTACGGCTGGATCGCCGAAGGGGAGGCGGCATGAGCGCGGCAGCCAACAACAGCCGACCACAAGCTGCGGTGGCCGAGGCCTTTGCCGGTTGGCTCCAGGGGCTGGCCGATGGCAACGCCGCAGGCGAGGGCGAGGAGCAGGGCTGGCTCACCGCCGAGCGCCAGCAGGCCGCCGAGCGGATTCGCGCGCAATCGGTCCCGACAGGCAAGTCCGAGGAATGGCGCTATACCGGCCTGCGCTCGCTGATCGATCAAGGCTTTGTGCAAGTCGATGAGCCGCTGACCGCTCTCACCCCCGAGGATATCGAGGAGATCCTGGTTCCCGGTCTCGACGCCTGCCGCGTGGTGCTGGTCAACGGTCGCTATTCAGAGGCCCTCTCGGACCTCGGCGAGCTGCCGCGCGGGGTGCGCATTGGCAGCCTGCGCGCGATGCTCGCGTCGGACCCAGAGGCGCTGGAAGGCGTGCTGACCCGCATCGCCGGCGAGGGCAGCCATGTCTTCGCGGCGCTGAACACCGCCGCGATGCAGGATGGCTTGGTGGTCCTGCTCGAGCGGGCCGCGCTGATGGAGCGTCCGATCGAGGTCATCCATCTGTCGGTGGGCATGGACGAGCCACGGGTGGCGCAACCCCGGCATCTGATCAGCCTGGGCGATGGCGCCCAGGCACGGGTGATCGAGCGCTACGTCAGCCTCGGCGACGCGCTCTATTGCACCAACTCGGTGCTCGAGATCGCGCTCGGGCGCGACGCGCTGCTGACCCATGCCAGAGTGCAACAGGAGAGCCCGAACGCCTTCCACATCACTGGGCTCTACCTCAGCCAAGACGCCAATAGCCGCTATGCCGGCATCAATATCGGCCTCGGCGCCACCTGGGCCCGGACCGACCTGGTGACCCGCTTCAGCGGCGAGCATGCCGAGTGCGATCTCCAGGGGCTCTATCTGGCGGGCGACAAACAGCTGATCGACTACCACATGGATGTGCGTCACGACTTGCCGAATTGCAGTAGCCGCGAGCGTTTCAAGGGCATTCTCCACGGCAAGGGGCGAGCGGTGTTCGACGGCCTGGTCTATGTGGCGCGCGACGCCCAGAAGACCGATGCCGACATGTCCAACCGCAACCTGATCCTGTCGCCGAATGCCGAGGTCGATACCAAGCCGCAGCTCGAGATCTACGCCGATGACGTCAAGTGCAGTCACGGCACCACGGTCGGCCAGATCGAGCCCGAGGCGCTGTTCTATCTGCGCTCGCGCGGGATCTCGGCCTCGCTCGCTCGGCGCATGCTGTGCCTGGGCTTCGCCGGGGAGATCATCGACGCCCTGGGCCCCGAGGCCTTGCGCGACTATGTCACCGAGCAGGTGGGGGAGCGGCTCGAACGGGTGCCGCTGGAGTGATCTCAAGTGATCTCATACAGTCCTTTGCAGTCGAGGTGACCCTCTGATGAACAGGTTAGCCAGATTCGCCGGGTTCGGCGTGGGCGATCATGGACAGATCGATCGTGATGATAAGCCGGGCGCCGAGGTCGCCGGCGTGGACGCGACCGCTGATGCGGTCCAAGCAGCGGGCGATCCCGAGTCGCTGCGCGAGCCGATCATTGCCGCGCTGCGCCGGGTTCACGACCCGGAGATCCCGGTCAATATCTACGACCTGGGTCTGATCTACAAGATCGATATCGCCGACAATGGCGATGTCGATGTGGATATGACCCTGACCGCGCCCGCCTGTCCAGTGGCTGGCATGATGCCGGTCATGGTCAAGGACGCGGTCAAGACCGTGGACGGCGTCGGTGAGGTTGAAGTGGAGTTGGTGTGGGATCCGCCATGGGGTCCAGACACTATGTCCGATGAGGCCAAGCTCACCCTCGGCATGTTGTGATGGATGGCCTGCGTCGGCAGCGGCGCCCGTAGCGCATGCACAAGTGAGCGTTGCTGTTGCCAGCGGAGACTATGTTGCCTCTTTAGGGTCGCGATCGGGATGTTCGGTGAGTGCGTCGTCTTCGCTGGCGGTTGCGTGGAAGAGGGCCCCTTCGGGCTCTTGCGCCGTCGCCACCGCAGCGTTTCCAGCGATGGGATCATCCGTGCGCTCATAATCATGAACGGCGGGTAAGGTGTCCTTGAACGCCTCGCCATAGATCGACCAGATGGTGATGAAGAGCGAGGCGATCAGAGGGCCGATCAAGAGCCCGGCCATGCCGAAGGTGAACAGGCCGCCGAGGGTGCCAAAGAAGATCATCAGTTCGTGCATATCGGTGTGCTTGCCAACCAAGATGGGCCGCAGGATATTGTCGATGCTACCAACCACGAGCAGGCAGAACAGTATCAGGCCGACACCGGCACCCAGGTCGCCTTGAACAATGAGCACGATCGAGGCCGGCACCCAGACGAGCGCCGAGCCGACCCCCGGAATGATCGATAACACGGCCATCACCGTGCCCCAGAACACCGCATTCGGGACCCCCGCGATCGCAAAGGCGATTCCGGCGAGCGTCCCTTGCAGAACGCCAATGAGTAGGGTTCCAACCACCATCGCCTGCGTCACCGAGGTGAACTTGCTGAGCATCAGGCGCTCGTCATGCTCCTCGAGTGGCAGGTGGTAGAGGATGGCGTGAACGACCTTATCGCCGTCGATCAGGAAGAAGAAGAGGGTGTAGGAGAACACCACCGTGAGGAACAGGAACTGCACCGTGCCCAAGGCAATGCTTGAAATCCTGTTGACCAAGAGCTTGCCAAAACCCTCAACGGCGCTCGCGATTTGCGTCGTCATCTGATCCTCATAGGGGATCAGTGTCTCGTGGTATGGCACTTGCTCCAGAATCTCCTGGAAACTTCCTGGCTCCTTGAGGAAATTGGCCACGATGGGGGTCAGGGACTGACCGACATTGATGGCCTGTCCGACGAAGACCATGGTCAGGATCACGACCGGAATCAACACCACGGTCAGCAGCAGCAGGAGCGTGATCAGCGAGGCGAGGTAGCGCCGGCCTCCCAGCCACTGCGTGAGCTTCATGTAGCCAGGATGGGTCATCGCGGCGAAGACCGCCGCCATGAAGATGGCGACCAGAAACTGCTGGACCATGGTCAGGAACAGGAACGAGATAACGCCGACCAGCGCGAGCAGTACGACCTTATTGATCACTTCCTGCTTCATTTCCAGCTTCATGGGGCGTCCTTAGGCATACTTGACTATTTTCATGGAGAACGATTCCCGTTCGCGAGATGATGCACCTCAATGCAATGTCTAGCAAACAGCACAACAGGGTGAAGAATCAATGGACAAGTTTACGCGTAATTACAGCACCGTTCTGGGGATCGTCGTGATCGCCCTGGCTGCCTGGTGGCTCAGCTCGATCTGGCAGCCAGCGGTCTGGGAGATCAACGAGGTCCTCGAGGCCGACCCCGAACTGGCCGACTATCCTTACCAATTCCGGGTGAAACGGCTGGAGGATGGTGTCGCCACCATCTCCACACCGCGCAACGTCCAGGTGCCAGCGTTTCGCTTTCTTGAGGTGATCCATCCGGAACTCGCCGGGCTGGCGCAGGATGATCCCAAGGTCACAGCCGCCCAACAGGATCTGGTCGATCATCAGAAACGCACCCAGGAGCTGGTATCATCGCAGCCGGGCGTGGATCGCGTTGATTGGGAACTCGACGTCCAATGGCTCGCCGATCATGGGGTGCAGGTCAACGGCGGCTGAGGCGCTGATCACCGTGTCGGCGCCCAGCCCAGTCGCGGGCGAACTGCCAGGCGGTACGCCCGCTGCGTGAGCCGCGCCGCAGCGCCCATTGCAGGGCGGCTTGCTCGCTTGTGGCGGCGTCGGCATCGGGGCCTGGCGCTGGCGCCGGCTCTGCCGCTAGCGCTGGCTCGTTGACGCCGAGCTGCTCGAGCCAGTGGCGCACCACCTCTAGGTACTGCTCCTGGCTGAACGGATAGAACGAGAGCCAGATCCCGAAGCGGTCCGAGAGCGAGATCTTCTCTTCAACACCTTCGCCTTGATGGATCTCGCCGTCGATCATGCGCGCGCCCTGGTTCTCACGCTGGTACTCGGGTAGCAGGTGGC
This sequence comes from Halochromatium sp. NSM3, assembly GCF_059621085.1. NCBI lineage: Bacteria > Pseudomonadati > Pseudomonadota > Gammaproteobacteria > Chromatiales > Chromatiaceae > Halochromatium > Halochromatium sp. NSM3. The sequence continues at coordinate 44,364 of NZ_JCAQIA010000020.1, forward strand.
GGCGGTTGGAGGTGGCGTAGATCAGCAGGTTTTCGGGCGGCGCGCTGAGCGAGCCGTCCAGGGCCGCCTTCAGCGCCTTGTAGCCGGACTCCGAGGCCTCGAACGAGAGATCGTCGCAGTAGAGGATGAAGCGCTCGACTCGGTTCTCGACCTGCTCGATGATCGCTGGCAGGTCGGTCAGATTCTCCTTGTCGACCTCGATCAGCCGCAGCCCCTGATCCTGATAGCGGTTCAGCAGCGCCTTGATCAGCGACGACTTGCCGGTGCCCCGCGAGCCCGACAGCAGCACATTGTTGGCGCTGCCGCCAGCGAGGAACTGCCGGGTGTTGCGGTCGATCTCATCGCGCTGCCGGTCGATGCAGCGCAGATCCTCGAGCCGCAGTCGATGCGGCCGGCGAATCGCCTCGAGCCGTCCGCGCTGGCCTTCCTTGCGCCAGCGCCAGGCGATGGCGCTCCAGTCGGTCTCGGTCGGCACCGGCAGCCAAGGCTCGACGCGGTCGAGCAGGGCGTCGATGCGGGTCAGGAGCTGATCGAGATCGGTTGCCATGGATCGTGACTGTGCAGGCGTCGACTCAGGCGTCGGCTCAGGCCGTCAACGGCCGATAACGGATGCGATGCGGCTGATCGGCCTCGGTACCCAGGCGACGATGCCGATCCTCCTCGTAGTCCGCATAGTTACCCTCGAACCAGGTCACCTGCGACTCGCCCTCGAAAGCCAGGATGTGGGTCGCGATGCGATCCAGGAACCAGCGATCATGGCTGATCACCACCACGCAGCCGGGGAAGTTCAGCACGGCTTCCTCGAGCGCGCGTAGGGTCTCGACATCGAGGTCGTTGGTCGGCTCATCGAGCAGCAGCAGATTGCCGCCGCTTTTCAGCAGCTTGGCCAGATGCACGCGGTTGCGCTCGCCGCCGGAGAGGTCGCCGATACGTTTCTGCTGATCCGAGCCCCTGAAGTTGAAGCGGCTCACATAGGCACGCGAGGGCATCTCGAACTTGCCGACGACGAGGATGTCCTGACCGTCGGAGATCTCCTCCCAGACCGTCTTCTTACCGTCGAGCGCGTCCCGGCTCTGATCGACATAGGCGATCTCGACCGTCTCGCCGACGCGCATCTCGCCGCCGTCGGGCTGCTCCTGGCCGGTGATGATGCGAAACATGGTCGTCTTGCCGGCACCGTTCGGGCCGATCACGCCGACGATGCCGCCCTTGGGCAGATTGAACGAGAGGTTGTCGTACAGCAGCCGATCGCCGTAGCCCTTGCGCAGCCCATTGGCTTCGATGACCAGGTCACCGAGGCGCGGGCCTGGTGGGATATAGATCTCGTTGGTCTCGTTACGGCTCTGGAATTCCTGCGACTGCAGCTCCTCGAAGCGTGCCAGACGGGCCTTGCTCTTCGATTGCCGGCCCTTGGGATTGGTGCGCACCCATTCCAGCTCATGCTTCATCGCCTTGATGCGCGCCTGCTCGGACTTCTCTTCCTGCTCCAGACGCTTCTCCTTCTGCTCCAGCCAGCTCGAGTAGTTGCCCTGCCAGGGGATGCCGTGGCCGCGGTCGAGTTCGAGAATCCAGCCGGCGACGTTGTCGAGGAAGTAGCGATCATGGGTCACCGCGACCACGGTGCCGTTGTACTCCTTGAGGAAGCGCTCGAGCCAGGCGACCGATTCGGCGTCGAGGTGGTTGGTCGGCTCGTCGAGCAGCAGCATGTCCGGTTTCGACAGCAGCAGCCGGCAGAGCGCGACGCGGCGGCGCTCGCCGCCGGAAAGCTTGCTGACCTCGGCGTCCCAGGGTGGCAGCCGCAGCGCGTCGGCGGCCTGATCCAGGGTGCGATCCAGGTTGTGGCCATCGGTGGCCTCAATCAGGTCTTCGAGGTCCGCCTGCTCCTTGGCAAGTGCGTCGAAGTCGGCGTCTTCCTCGGCGTAGGCGGCATAGACCGCGTCCAGCCGCTCCAGCGCTTGCTTGATCGGCGCGACCGCCTCCTCGACGTTGCCGCGCACGTCCTTGGACTCGTCAAGCTGCGGCTCCTGTGACAGATAGCCGATATGGATGCCCGGCTGTGGCCGCGCCTCGCCCTCGATCTCGGTGTCGAGACCGGCCATGATCCGCAACAGCGTCGATTTGCCGGAGCCGTTGAGGCCGAGCACGCCGATCTTGGCGCCGGGGAAGAACGACAGGGAGATGTCGCGCAGGATCACGCGTTTCGGCGGCACGATCTTGCCGACGCGGTTCATGGTGTAGATGTATTGCGCCATCTCGAGCTGACCTGGTTGAAGTTGACAAAGACTTGATGGGAAAACAGTCTGCCGCCTCTCGGCTAGAATGTCCAAGACCGAGATAGTTGAGAACATTGCCTTGATGAGTGCAGAACAGCTCCCCGCCATCGGTTTCGTCGCGCCAAGCGGCAGCGGCAAGACCACGTTGCTACGCAAGCTGGTGCCGCTGCTGCGCCAGCGTGGGCTGCGCATCGGCTACCTCAAGCATGCCCATCATGGCTTTGCGCTCGATCGGCCCGGCAAGGATAGCTACGAGGTCGCCGCCGCCGGCGCGCGCCAGGTGATGCTGGTCTCCGGCGAGCATTGGGCCCTGCTCAGCCGCGCCAACGAGCGCGCCGAGGATCATCCGGCCGGGTTCGATGCGCTGCGCGCGCGCTTCGATGCCAGCAGCCTTGATCTGTTGTTGATCGAGGGCTTTCGCGCCGCTGCGGTGCCGAAGATCGAGGTCTTCCGCACCGCCACCGGCAAGGCGCCGCTCTATCCCGACGACGACGGCATCGTCGCCGTGGTCAGCGATGATCCACTCCCGGTTGCGCCGCATCCGCCGCTGCTGCCGCTGAGCGATCTGGATGCCTTGGCCGACTTCATCGGCGGCTTGGTACGCGACAGCGCCAGTCCCAGTGCCGCCGATGATCCGCGCGCCAGCCTCATCCAAGCGCTAGGGCGCTTGCGCGCCAATGGCTATGACGACGCCGCGATCGGGAACGCCTCGGTGCGCCAGGGCGAGCGCTTCTGGATCACCCCGAGCAGCGCGGTGCGTGACACGCACGCGCCGGAGGATCTGGTTGCCTGCACGCTCGACGCCGCCTTGCCCGAAGGCGCCTCGCTCGATTCGCCGGTCCACCGCGAGGTCTATCGGCGGCAACCCGAGATCGGTGCGATCCTGCACTCCCACGGGCCGCACTCGGTCGCCCTGAGCTTCGCCCCGTGCTTCGCCAGGTGTTTCGCTGGGCGTGACTTCGAGCCGCCCGATTTCGAAGGGGCGCGACAGCTCGGCAATGTTCCGGTGCTGTGCGTGGAGCGCGATGGGCATCAAGCGCAAGCGCCGGCCAAGGTGGCCGAGGCGCTCGCGACCCATCCGGTCTGCATCATCGCCGGTCATGGTGTCTATGCAGGCGGCGCAACGATTCGCGATGCCTATCGCCGGACCATGACGCTGGAACTCTCGGCGCGCATCTTCGTCATCGCGCGTGGAGCGACTGCGCTTTAGCCATTGGTTCAGGGATGGTATAACGCGTGCCACCAACACTCATCATGGCGTTTTGATCAGCAGTGGCCGTCTTCCGACCGCGCACAGCCAAAGGCTCATCGAGCGATGAGCGACCACGGCATTTTCGGCTCAAGAAAGGGCTGGATATCCCGCTCGCGGGGGCGCCGGACGCGCGCATCGATGCCAGCCCGGTGGTCAGTCGGGTGGCGCATGTTGGCACCGATTGTATCGGCGTCAAGCGTCTGCCCTCGCTCGAAATCGAGGTCGGCGACCGCGTCCGCCTTGGTCAGCCCATCTCGCGGCGCAAGGCCTACCGTGAGATTGCCGCGACGGCGCCCGGAAGCGGGGTCGTCGAGGCCATCCATCGCGGCCCCCGCCGGGTGCTCGAGACCATCGTCATCCGGCTCGATCGGCCGCGCGATGGCAATGACCCGCTCCCGCCGGCGGCCGATCAAGAAACCTTCAACGCCTACCAGGCCGCTGAGCTGGATTCCCTGAGCGGCGAACAGGTGCGCGAGAATCTGCTCGCCTCTGGCTCCTGGCTTGCGTTCCGTACCCGGCCCTTCGGCATGATCCCGCCGCCGGACAGCAGCCCGGCGGCCCTATTCGTGACCGCGATCGATACCCATCCGTTGGCTCCAGACCCGGCGATCATCATCGACGACGCCGGCGACGCCTTTGCCGACGGCCTGCGCGTGATCAGCAAGCTGACCGATGGCCCCCGCTACTGCTGCCAGCGCCCTGACGCCGCGCTACCCATCCCTGCGGCATCCGGGTTCCGGGTCGCCGAATTCGCCGGGCCCCATCCGGCCGGGCTGCCCGGCACGCATATTCATCTGTTGGCGTCCGTTAGTCTCGAGCGGATCGCTTGGTATATTGGCTACCAGGACGTGATCGCGATCGGCCGGCTGTTCCGCAGCGGGCGCATCGATCCCACCCGGATCATTGGTCTGAGCGGACCCATGGCCGCCAACCCGCGCCTGATCCGAACCCGGCTCGGCGCCAGCACCAATGATCTGGTCCAGGGCGAGTTGAGCGGCCGTCACGAGGCACGGGTGATCTCGGGCTCGGTGCTCGGCGGTCGCCATGCGGTCGGTACTAGCGCCTTCCTGGGGCGATTCCATAACCAGATCACGGTGCTTGCCGAGGAGCGCGAGCGCGAATGGTTCGGTTGGCTCAAGCCCGGGCGCGGTCGCTATTCGGCCCTGAATCTGTTCTGGTCGCGGCGCGCCAAGGGCGAGACCCTGCCGCTCGGTACCTCACAGTACGGCAGTCCGCGCGCGATGGTCCCGATCGGTGCCTATGAGCGGGTGATGCCGCTCGACCTGCTTCCAACGCAGTTGCTGCGCGCGCTGCTGGTTGACGATATTGAAACCGCCGAGGCGCTCGGCGCGCTCGAGCTGGAAGAGGAAGACCTGGCGTTGTGCAGCTTCGTCGACTGCGGTAAGCATGATTTCGGGCCGGTGCTGAGGCGTAATCTGAACAAGATCTGGCATGAGAATCACTGATCCATGATCAAGGCCCTGCGCAAGTACCTGGACCGGCAGGAGCGCCACTTCCTGACTGGCGGCCGCTACGAGCGCTTCGGCGCCCTGTTCGAGCTGGTCGACACCTTCCTCTACACGCCGTCGACGGTCACCGCCGGCACCCCGCACCTGCGCGACGCGATCGACCTGAAGCGGGTGATGATCTTCGTCTGGATCGCGGTGCTGCCCTGCGCCCTGTTCGGCATGATCAACATCGGCCTGCAGGCCAACAGCGCCATGACGGCAATGGGTGTCGAGCAGGTGGAAGGCTGGCGCGGCGGTCTGCTCTGGCTGCTCGGCGCTGGCGGTAATGAGGCCAACAGCCTCTGGGACAACTTCTGGCATGGTGCGGTCTATTTCCTGCCGATCTACATCGTCACCCTGGCCGCCGGCGGCTTCTGGGAGATCCTGTTCGCGACCGTGCGCAACCACGAGGTCAATGAGGGCTTCTTTGTCACCTCGATCCTGTTCGCGCTGACCCTGCCGCCCGACATCCCGCTCTGGCAGGTGGCGCTGGGTATCTCGTTCGGCATCGTCATCGGCAAAGAGGTGTTCGGCGGCACCGGCAAGAATTTCCTGAATCCGGCGCTGACCGGGCGCGCCTTCCTATTCTTCGCCTATCCGAGCGAGATCTCCGGCGATGCGGTCTGGACCGCAGTGGACGGCTTCAGCGGCGCCACGCCCTTGACGCTGGCAGCCGAAGGTGGGTTGAGCGCGATCCAGGCCGCCGGTGTGACCTGGTGGGATGCCTTCTTCGGCACCGTGCAGGGCTCGATCGGCTCGACCTCGACCCTGCTGATCATCGCCGGCGCCCTGTTTCTGCTCTACACCGGCGTCGCCTCTTGGCGCATCATGGTCGGGGTCTTGATCGGGGTGATTGGCACCGCGCTGATGTTCAATGCCATTGGCAGCGAGACCAATCCGGCCTTCGCCGTGCCCTGGCACTGGCACCTGGTGCTCGGTGGTGTCGCCTTCGGGCTGGTGTTCATGGCCACCGATCCGGTCTCGGCCTCGATGACCGAAACCGGCAAATGGTTCTACGGGGCCTTGATCGGCTTCATGACGGTCTTGATCCGGGTGCTCAACCCGGCCTATCCGGAGGGCGTGATGCTGGCGATCCTGTTCGGCAATCTGTTCGCGCCGCTGATCGACTGGTTCGTGGTCCAGGCCAACATCCGTAGGAGGACGCGGCGCCATGTCGGCTGAATCGCACCCGCATCCTAAGCCAGCGCGCGCGAGCGCTTGGCTGATCTCGCCGCGCGCGCTGTTTCGACTGCCGAACGATGACCCGCGCAAGACACTGGCGGTGGCACTGGTGCTCTGCCTAGTCTGCTCGGTAGTAGTTTCTGCCACTGCCGTCGGCCTGCGCCCGCTGCAGGAGCGCAACGCCGCGCGCGCGCTCAAGTCGGAGGTGGTCAAGGTCGCTGGCCTCGATACGGCTGATCTGAGTCTGGACCAAGCCTTTGACCAAATCGACCAACGCCTGGTCGATCTCGAGACCGGCGAGTTCGTTGATGAGTCAGATCCACTGACCTACTCCTACCGCGATGCGGCCAAGGACCCGGCCGCGAGCAGTGTGCTCGCCGAGGCCAGCCGCGCCGGGATCCAGCGCCGACCGGACCGCATGCCGGTCTATCTGGTGCGCCAGCATGGGCAGCTTCAGACCATTATCCTGCCGGTCTATGGCGCCGGACTCTGGTCGACCATGCACGGGCTGCTGGCGCTGGCGCCCGATGGGCGCACCGCTAAGGCGCTCACCTTCTACGAGCAGCGCGAGACGGCCGGGCTCGGCAGCGAGGTCGCCGGCGAGCGCTGGCTCTCGGAATGGCCGGGTAAGGTGCTCATCGATGAGCGTGGCGAGCCCGTGATCGAGGTCGTGAAGGGCAGCGTCGATGCCGATGCACCCAATGCCGAGCACCGCGTCGATGGGCTCTCTGGCGCCACCCTCACCAGCAATGGAGTCACCAACCTGATGCGCTTCTGGCTTGGCGAGCTGGGCTATGGTCCCTTCTTGGCCCGGCTCAGCGACGAGAACCGCAGCTGACAGCCGAGCCGAACAGGGGGATACGCAGCATGGCAACCCAATCCGCACGGCTCCTGCTCGAGCCGATCGTCGATAACAATCCGATCACCCTGCAGATCCTCGGCATCTGCTCGGCCTTGGCGGTGACCACCAAATTGGCGCCGGCCATCACCATGAGCATCGCGCTGACGGCGGTCATCGTCGGCGCCAGCGTCATCATCAGCCTGATCCGGCGGCACATGCCATCGAGCATCCGCATCATCATCCAGATGACCATCATCGCCTCGCTGGTGATCCTGGTCGATCAGGTGCTGCAGGCCTTCGCCTATGAACTCTCCAAACAGCTCTCGGTCTTCGTTGGGCTGATCATCACCAACTGCATCGTGCTCGGCCGCGCCGAGGCCTTCGCGTCGAAGAATCCACCCTGGCCGAGCTTTCTCGATGCTCTCGGCCATGGCCTTGGCTACAGCGTCATTTTGATCAGCGTCGCCGCGATTCGCGAGTTGCTTGGCTCCGGCAGCCTGCTCGATGTGCAGATCCTCCCGCTGATCAAGGAGGGCGGCTGGTACGAGCCCAATGGCCTGATGCTGCTCGCGCCGGGCGCCTTCTTCATCATCGGGTTGATGATTTGGGCCATCCGCAGCTGGAAGCCGGCGCAGCTCGAGAAACCCGAGTACCGCATCAATGTGGTGCACCGCACGGAATCGCTATGATGGAGCATTATCTGTCCCTGCTGTTCAAGGCCGTCTTCGTCGAGAACCTGGCGCTGGCCTTCTTCCTCGGCATGTGCACCTTCCTTGCGGTCTCGAAGAAGATCGAGACCGCGATCGGGCTCGGTATCGCGGTCATCGTTGTGCAGACCATCACCGTGCCGGTCAACAGCCTGATCAACCAGTACCTGCTGCAAGAGGGCGCGCTGGCCTGGCTGGGGCTGCCTGGGCTGGATCTCTCGTTCCTCGGGTTGATCACCTATATCGGCGTCATCGCCGCGATGGTGCAGATCCTTGAGATGCTGCTGGATCGCTATTTCCCGGCGCTCTATCAGGCGCTCGGCATCTTCCTGCCGCTGATCACCGTCAACTGCGCCATCCTCGGTGGCTCGTTGTTCATGGTCGAGCGTGGCTATAACCTGGCCGAGAGTACCGTCTACGGCTTCGGCAGCGGCTTCGGCTGGGCGCTGGCACTGGTGCTGCTGGCGGGCATCCGCGAGAAGCTCAAGTACAGCGATGTACCGGACGGGCTGCAGGGGCTAGGCATCACCTTCATCACCACCGGCCTGATGGCGATGGCCTTCATGTCGTTCTCGGGGATTCAGCTATGAGGGGTGCCGCGTGCTTGATCTAACCTTCGGCATCCTGGTCTTCACCGGCGTGGTGCTGGCGCTGGTGGTCGTCATCCTCAACGCGCGGCGCCTGCTGGTACCAAGCGGCGATGTCCATATCGACATCAACGAAGAGCGCGACATGGTCACCAGTGCCGGGCGCAAGCTGCTCGGGGCGCTGGCCGATGCCGAGATCTTCGTGCCTTCGGCCTGCGGCGGTGGTGGTACCTGCGGTCAGTGCCGGGTCAAGGTGCTCGAGGGCGGTGGCAAGCTACTGCCGACCGAGGCGAGCCTGATCAACCGGCGCGAGGCCGGCGAGGGCTATCGACTCGCCTGCCAGGTCGCGGTCAAGGACGACCTGCGCATCGAGGTGCCGCGCGAGATCTTCGGCGTGCGGCGCTGGACCTGCCGAGTGCGCTCCAATCGCAGCGTCTCGACCTTCATCAAGGAGCTGATCCTGGAGCTGCCGCCGGGTGAGGAGGTCGCCTTTCGCGCCGGCGGCTATATCCAGATCGAATGTCCGCCGTATCAGCTCGACTATGCCGACATCGAGATCCCTGAGCATCTGCGCGCCGATTGGGATCAATACGATCTGTGGAAATACAAGGCTGGAACCAAGCAGCCGGTCATGCGCGCCTATTCGATGGCCAACTATCCCGGCGAGGCGGGCATCATCATGCTCAATGTGCGCATCGCTACGCCACCGCCGGACCATCCCGAGGTACCGCCCGGCATCATGTCGAGCTACATCTTCGGCCTCAAGCCTGGCGACGAGGTCACCATCGCTGGCCCCTTCGGTGAGTTCTTCGCCAAGGAGACCGGGGCCGAGATGATCTTCGTTGGCGGCGGCGCCGGCATGGCGCCCATGCGCAGCCACATCTTCGATCAGCTCAAGCGCCTGAACACCAAGCGCAAGGTCTCCTACTGGTATGGCGCGCGCAGCAAGCGTGAGATCTTCTACCAGGACGACTTCGACAGGCTCGCGCGCGAGCACGAGAACTTTCGTTGGCACATCGCACTCTCATCACCACAGCCCGAGGATGAATGGCAAGGGGAGGTCGGCTTCATCCATAGTGTGCTCTACGAGCGTTACCTGAAGGATCATCCGGCGCCCGAGGACTGCGAGTTCTATATGTGTGGTCCACCGATGATGACGGCGGCGGTGATCGGCATGCTGCACAGTCTGGGCGTCGAGAACGATAACATCCTGCTCGATGATTTTGGCGGTTGACGGTTGTAACCACATGCTTGAATTCGGCTTTGCGTTGCTGATCTTCACGCTCGCCTTCACTGGTCTGGCGCTCGGCGTGCTCAATGGCCGCGCCGCGCTCAAGGGCAGTTGCGGCGGGTTGAATCAGATCCCTGGGCTCGGTTCCGACTGCGGTGGTGCCTGCCAGCGCGGCCAAACCTGCCCGAATCGCTCCGACAGCGCCTAGACGAGACCGATTGCCGACCAATTATCGTCCGAGTCATTGCCCAAGTCATTGCCCAAGCAGGCGCTCAAACAATCGAAGCTATCGCGAGGAGATCGGCATGAAAGAGAGCAAGACCGCCAAAACGGCTATGTCGCGGGCTCTGGTGACCCTGACTCCCGATATGGACGTGCTCGAGGCGCTGCGTATCCTGGTCGAACAGCGGATCTCCGGGGCCCCGGTCGTCGACCAGATCGGCAATCTGATTGGAATGCTCACCGAGCGCGATTGCATGCGGATCGCGCTCGGCGCCGGTTACCACAGCGAAGACGGGGGCCGCGTCGAGAACTTCATGACCCACTCGGTGGTCACCGTGGATGCGAATACCCCGATCACCGAGGTCGCCGAGCTGTTCGCGACCAGCCACTTTCGCCGCCTGCCGGTGATGGAGCAGGGCCGTCTCATGGGCATCATTAGCCGTCGCGATGTGCTCAAACAGCTCGAGGCCGCCTGGCAGCCTGATCGGCATCGGATCTGAAACGCAAGCCGAAGCGCGTTATACTGAATGGCTTTTGGTTTCTAGGAGTTCCTATGTTTGACGCTAGCATGCAGATCACCGGCTACGATGACGAGCTCGCTCAAGCCCTGCGCGACGAGGAGCGCCGTCAGGAAGAGCATGTTGAGCTGATTGCGTCCGAGAATTACACCAGCCCGCGCGTGATGGAAGCGCAGGGCTCGGTGATGACCAACAAGTACGCCGAAGGCTATCCGGCCAAGCGTTACTACGGCGGCTGCGAGTTCGTCGATGTCGCCGAGCGCCTGGCCATCGAGCGCGCCAAGGCCCTGTTTGGCGCCGATTACGCCAATGTCCAGCCGCACTCCGGCTCGCAGGCCAATGCGGCGGTGTTCATGGCGTTGTGCCAACCCGGCGACACGGTGCTCGGCATGAGCCTGGCTCACGGCGGTCATCTCACTCACGGTGCCAAGCCCAACTTCTCCGGCAAGCTCTACAACGCGGTCCAGTACGGACTCGACCCGGCCACCGGCGAGATCGACTACGCCCAGGTCGAATCGCTCGCCCGCGAGCACAGGCCAAAGATGATCATCGCAGGCTTCTCGGCTTACTCGCGCGTCATCGATTGGCAGCGCTTTCGCGATATCGCCGACGAAGTGGGCGCCTATCTGCTGGTGGATATGGCCCATATCGCCGGGCTCGTCGCCGCTGGCGTCTATCCAAGTCCGGTCCAGATCGCCGATGTCACCACCACCACCACGCACAAGACCCTGCGCGGCCCGCGCGGTGGCCTGATCCTGGCCAAGTCCAACCCCGAGCTGGAGAAGAAGTTCAACTCGCTGGTCTTCCCGGGCATCCAGGGCGGCCCGCTGATGCATGTCATCGCCGCCAAGGCCGTCGCCTTCAAGGAGGCGATGGAGCCAGCGTTCAAGGACTATCAGAAGCAGGTCGTACTCAACGCCCAGGCCATGGCCGAGACCTTCCTCGCGCGCGGTTACGATGTCGTTTCTGGCGGCACCGACGATCACCTGTTCTTGGTCAGCTTCATCGAGCAGGGCCTGACCGGCAAGGACGTCGATGCCTGGCTTGGCGCGGCCAACATCACCGTCAACAAGAACGCGGTACCGAATGATCCGCAGTCTCCGTTCGTCACCAGCGGCATCCGTGTCGGCACCCCGGCGATGACCACCCGCGGCTTCGGGCTCGATGAGGCGCACGCGCTGGCCGGCTGGATGTGCGATGTCATCGACGCTCGCGGTGATCAGGCGCAGATCGATCAGGCCAAGGCTAAGGTGCTCGAACTCTGCAAACGCTTCCCGGTCTACGCGCGTTGAGCGCCCTGACCGCTCGCGCCGAACCTCAGCGGACCTGATCGAGAGACGGCTGCATGCGCTGTCCCTATTGTGGTGCGCAAGACACCAAGGTCATGGATTCCCGACTCTCTGCCGACGGCGACCAGGTTCGCCGTCGGCGGCGCTGTAGCGTCTGCGGCGAGCGCTTCACCACCTACGAGACCGCCGAGCTGAATCTGCCCCGCGTGATCAAACGCGACGGCAGCCATGTCCCGTTCGACAGCCACAAGCTGCGCAGCGGCCTGATGCGCGCGGCCGAGAAGCGCCCGATCAGCACCGATCAAGTCGAAGCCTCGATCGCGCGCATCCAGCGTCAACTGCTCGCTGCCGCCGAGGGTGAAATCAGCTCGCGCGAGATCGGTGAATTGGTCATGGACGAACTCCGCGACCTCGATCAAGTCGCCTATGTGCGCTTCGCCTCGGTCTACCGCAAGTTCGCTGATGTGGCCGCCTTTCGCGAGGAGATCGAGCGCCTCGAGCAACATCCGGCGCCCGAGCAAGACCGCACTCAGCTCGATCTGCTCGATACGCTCGACCAGGACGACGCCTGAGCATGGCCGCCGAGGATGCGCAGGAGCGAGCGCTGATGGCGCGCGCCGTGCAGCTCGCCGAGCGCGGGCTCTATACCACCGATCCGAATCCGCGCGTCGGCTGCGTGCTGGCCAAGGCGGGACAGATCGTTGGCGAAGGCTGGCACCGCCGCGCCGGCGAGCCGCATGCCGAGCGCCTGGCCATCGACGCCGCCGGCGCGCGCGCGCGCGGCGCGACCGCCTATGTCACCCTCGAGCCCTGCTGCCACCATGGCCGCACGCCGCCCTGCACCGATGCTTTACTCGAGGCGGGGGTGAGCCGGGTCGTCGTCGGCATGGACGATCCAAACCCGTTGGTCCATGGACGCGGGCTCGAGCGCATGCGTGCGGCCGGTGTCGAGGTCGTCACCGGTGTGCTTGAAGGCCCTTGCCGCGAACTGAATCCAGGCTTCGACAAGCGCATGCGGCTTGGATTGCCCTTCGTGCGGGTCAAGCTCGCGGCCAGTCTCGACGGGCGCACGGCGCTGGCCAATGGCGAGAGCCGCTGGATCACCTCGGAGGCGTCGCGCACCGATGTGCACTGGCTGCGCGCGCGTTCATCGGCGATTGTCACTGGCATCGGCACCCTGTTGGCCGATGATCCCTCGCTCAACGTGCGACTGGCGCCGGCGTTGATCCCGGCGCTAGGGGAGGGCGAGCCGGTGCGGCAACCGCTGCGGGTGATCCTCGACAGCGCGCTACGCCTGCCGCTCGCGGCGAAGATGCTGCCACTACCGGGCGCCACCCTGGTCGCGACCCGTGTGCAAGACCCAAGGCGCATCGCCGCCGCCACCTCCGCCGGTGCCGAGGTCTGGGTTGGCCCGCCGGATGCGGCCGGTCGGGTGGATCTCGAAGCCCTGCTGCGCTACCTCGCCGAACGCGAGATCAACGAGGTGCTGATCGAGGCCGGGCCGACGCTCGCCGGCGCTGCGGTCGAGCAGCGCCTGGTCGATGAACTGGTGCTCTACCTGGCCCCGCACCTGATGGGCAGCGACGCGCGCGGGCTGTTCCAGCTCGGGCCGCTCGCCAGCATGCGCGAGCGCGTGTCGCTGGAACTGCTCGACTTGCGCCAGATCGGCCCCGACCTACGCCTGCGCGCGCGTCTCGCCGACAGCGGATCAGACCCACGGCACTATCCCTTCGGCGCAGATGAATCCACGATTGGCGCCTGCTCGGTGATCTCCGAGCGCACCAGCGCATAGTCCTTACCGCGGGCCTGCTGCACCATCTGCTCGGCGTCCTCGTCGGTGATGCCGAGTCCATCCAGGGTCTCGGCGGCCAGGCGCAGACTCGCCTCGACCGCTTCCGGGAAGGCACGGCTGGCGCCGGCCCGGAATAGCGCATCACAGGCGGTCAGATCGCGCGCGCGCGCGACGATGATGATCTCCGGCGCATAATGGCGGATCAGGGTCGTGGCCTCGATGCAGGCGCGCGGATCATCAATGGTCAAGACCACCACCTTGGCCTGCTCGATCTTGGCTGCCGCAAGCAGTGCTGGATTGCGAATATCGCCATAGAACACCGGCTGACCCTCGGCGCGCCAGCGTGCCACCAGCCCTGGGTCTTGATCGAAGGCGACAAAGCGAATGCCATGGCTGGCCAGCACCGCGCCGACGGTGTGACCCACCCGTCCATAACCGGCGATCACCGCTCGCGGCCCGTCTTCCTGCTCCGGCTGATAGCGGAAGCGCTCATCCACCGGGCCTTCCTCGTCGGGGAAGCGCGCGCTCAAGAACGCCCCGAGGCGCACCAGCAAGGGCGTCGCCAGCATGCTGCCGGAGATCAAGGCCACCACCATGGTGAACGTGGCCGCATCGATGATGCCGAGCATCTTCGCCGCGCCGAACAGGATGAAGCCGAACTCACCGGCCTGCCCGAGCATGAAGGCGACCAGCAGCGCGCTACTGCGCGTGTTACAGAACCCGAGGGCGAGCAGAAAGATCAGCACCACCTTGATCGTGACTAGGGCTAATAGGTGCTGCCCGAAGATCAAGGGCTGCGTCGTCAACACGTTCAGATCCAGCGACATGCCGACGGTGACGAAGAACACGCTCATCAACAGCCCCTTGTGCGGCTCGATGCTGGCATGCACCTGCACGCTGTAGCGCGAGCGCGAGAGCATCATGCCCATCAAGAAGCCGCCGAGCGCCATCGACATGCCGGCGCGGTTCATCGCCCAGGCGGCGATGAAGACCGCCGCCAGGGTGACCAGAAAGAAGGCCTCGCGATTGCCCTGCCGCGCCAGCAGATCCAACACCAGCGGCACCAAATAAAGCCCGGACAGGATCACGCCGGCAAGCATCAGCACGATCAGCCCCAACTGCTCCCACAGCGGCGGACCCGGCAGGCTCGCCCCCGTGGCAGCCGCTAGCGGCAGCAACGCCAGCATCGGCACCACGGCGATATCCTGCATTAGCAAGACCGCGAACGCCGTCTGTCCGCGCGGCGTGGCGATCTCGCCCTTCTCGTAGAGCATCTGCATCACCAGCGCCGTCGACGACAGCGCGAGGCTGAAGCCGATCAACAACGCGATCGGCCAGGTCGCGACGAAGAGGCGAAAATAGAGCGCCAACGCCAGGCCGGAGCAGATGATCTGCAACGAGCCGAGCCCGAACAGCGTTCGGCGCATCTCCCACAGCCGACTCGGATGCAGCTCCAGGCCGATGACGAACAGCAGCAGCACCACGCCCAGCTCGGTGAAGTGGCGCAGATCATCGACATTGCCGGTCACCGATGGACCCGGCGTATAAGGGCCGATTAAGACGCCGGCCACCAGCAGACCGAGGATCGAGCCGAGTCCAAAGTGTTTGAACAGCGTCACCGCAGCAGCAGCGGCGACGAGCAGCAGAACGGAGGACTGAACAAAGGCTTCGGGATCCATGAACGCGCGGTGGCTCCATCAACGGCAGGGTGGATGACAGCGGAAATGATATACCGCCTTTGCTCTCGCGGGCGGGATCACAGAGAATCCGGAGGGCACGCCCGCCGATCAACCCCGAGGATAAGAATGCGATGTGCGAGCTCTTTGCGATGTCGAGTCGAGTGCCGGCGACCCTGGGCTTCTCGCTCGAGCGTCTGGCACGCCACGGAGGGGCCGAGGGCCCGCATCGCGACGGCTGGGGGCTCGCCTTCTACGAGGGGGCGGATTGTCTCTTGCTGCGCGAGCCGCGCCCGGCCAGCGAGAGCCCGCTGATGCAGTTCATGGAGCGCCAGGGCTTGCGCACCAAGCTTGGCCTTTGCCACATCCGGCTCGCGACCTTCGGCGTGCTAGCCTTGCGCAACACCCAACCCTTCGCGCGTGAACTTGGCGGGCGCATGCACGTCTTCGCGCATAACGGTGACATGCCAACCCTGGCCGATCAGAACGCCAAGTATCCGGCCCGTTTCTCGCCGGTGGGCGATTCCGACTCCGAGCGCGCCTTCTGCGGCTTGATGACCGCGCTCGCGCCGGTCTGGGACGATGTCTGGGGCGAGGTGCCGGACCTGCCGACACGGCTGGCCGTGATTGCCGACTACGCGCGTGAACTCAGGGCGCTCGGCTCGGCCAACTTCATCTATGCCGACAGCGATGCCCTGTTCGTGCACGCCGATCGGCGCACCCAGCCTGATGATGGTCAGCTCCGTGCCCCCGGTCTCTATCTGCTGCAGCGCTGTTGCTGGCGCACCGCGCCCGAGCTACAGGAGGCCGGCGTCAATCTCAGCTCGATCCGCCAGGACGTGGCCCTGGTCGCCAGCGTGCCGCTGACCGATGAGCTTTGGGAGCCCCTGGGCGAGGGCGATCTGATCGCCCTAAGAGACGGCCTCTGCTTTGGCGCCGATGGCCGTCAAGTCGAGCCCGAGCGGGTGGCGGGGCGCCAGCCACGGCCCTTGGCTGAGAATGCCCACTGAACCTTGCCCGAGTCCCGCAGATCCAGGCGACATGCCGGGCGACATGGATCAGCCGATCAGACGCAGCCGGTGGGCTTTGGCAGGCCGCCCCATTTACAGATCAGCTTCATCGGCCCCTTCTTGAAGATGCTGTAAAGCTCCTTGGTCGAGACGCCCTGCTTCTTGGCGAAGATGCGAATCGGCGGCACCACGCCATCGTTGTCGTACATGCCGCGCGCATCACGGATGAATTGCATCACCTGCTCGTTCATCTCGAAGTCGTCTTGCTCGGCGAGTTCGACGGCAAGCTCTTCGGTCCAGTCGTCACGATTGAGCAAGAACCCTTCGTTGTCGAGTGGGACGGCTACGGTCATGGAACACCTCGTCGTATCGATTTCTGCATGGAGAGTAGGCTTGTACCGCCCTAGATGGCCTCACAATGCTGAGATTCCACCTTATACCGACAAAGGTTTTTGGCGCCATTCGCTGCGCTCACCTCAGCCCTCAGTCCGTCGTCAACCCCGCGCCGCCTGAACTGCCTCCAACACCCCGTCCCAAAAGCGAATACGCGCGCAGATTGCCTCCTCGGCCGCGATCAGGGCCTCCTCAAGACGCTCGGGATCATCGCCGCAAAGCTGATCGAGCATGGCGAGCGACAGCGGCCCGTGGAAATCCTCATCCAGATGGATGTGGCGGTGCAGATAATAATGAAAGGCCGGCGCGTCCTGTTCGGTGATCGCCATGCGCGCGAGCAGTGAGCGAAACATCTCCGGGATCACCCGTTCGCGCCCAATCGCGAGCGCCGCCGCGACCGCATGCGGCTTATCCTCGCGGATGAAGCAGAAGGTGGTCTCGGTGAAGTAGCGCGAGGGCAGAGGCACCAGATCCGAGTAAAGCGCGGCATCCAGCCCCTGTTCCTGCACCCGCTCGAGGAAGCGGCGCGGATTCTCGCCATCGGCGCCGATCTCATGCATGGCCGTGCAATAGAACTCGAAGTGGCTGCTGTAGCTCGGGCCGCTGCTGCCCTCGATGACATCGGACTCCTCCTCGAGCGCCAACTGATTGATGAAGTAACGCACCGCCGGGTTGCCTTGCGGAATCCAGGGCACCCGCGTCGGCGCCAGCTTGCCCTGCAGGTATTTGATCAACGACATGAAATCCCAGACCGAAAAGGCATGATGGGTCATGAACACCCGCAGGTCGTTGATGTCCCTGAGTTCGGCATAGATTGGATGCTGGTTGAGTTCCTCGACTAAAGGTTGGATGGGCGTCAGGTCGGGTGCTGCCATGGGATGACCTCGGTTGGTGGACGTCACGGTGTATCGGCCAATATACGCCTGAACCGGCTCGGACCAAGCGCGCGCCCCAGTGAGAACAGGCAATGAGGGGGATGAGCAGCACGCGCGACGGCGGTATAGTACGCCGCTCGTTTGTCGCGCCATCTCACCAATCACTCTCAGGGGGTACCCATGGACCAGGTTTCTGCGGTCATCGGCTCCATCAACGGCTGGGTGTGGGGCCCGCCGATGCTCGTGCTGATCCTCGGCACGGGCCTGTATCTCTCCATCGGCCTCAAGGCCATGCCGCTCTACCGGCTGGGCTACGGCTTTCGCATGCTCTGGCGCGGCCGCACGCAGCAGGGCAAGGGCGACATCACGCCCTTCAATGCGCTGATGACCTCGCTCTCGGCGACCATTGGTACCGGCAACATCGCCGGCGTCGGCACCGCGCTCGCCATCGGCGGCCCCGGTGCCCTGTTCTGGATGTGGATCACCGCCCTGGTTGGCATGGCCACCAAATATGCCGAGGCCGTGCTCGCGGTGCGCTATCGCGAGGTCGACGAGAAGAACAACCACGTCGGCGGGCCGATGTACTACATCCGCAACGGCCTCGGCAAGAATTGGCGCTGGCTGGCGGTGCTGTTCGCCCTCTTCGGCGCCCTGGCCGGCTTCGGCATCGGCAACACCGTGCAGGCCAACTCGGTGGCCGATGCGCTGACCACTAAATTCGGCGTGCCCGCGCTCGGCACCGGCTTGGTGATGGGGCTGCTGGTGGGGCTGGTGCTGATCGGCGGCATCCGCTGGATCGCGCAGGTCGCCGGCAAGCTGGTGCCGCTGATGGCGCTGGCCTATCTGCTCGCCGGGCTCATCGTGCTGGCGCTGAATCTCGGCGAGATCCCGGCCGCCTTCGTCACCATCGTCGAATACGCCTTCACTCCCGCCGCCGGTGTCGGCGGCTTCGCCGGCGCCTCGGTGATGCTGGCCCTGCAGATGGGTGTGGCGCGCGGCATCTTTTCCAACGAGGCCGGGCTCGGCAGCGCGCCCATCGCCCATGCCGCCGCCGAGACCGACAGCCCGGTGCGCCAAGGCACGGTCGCGATGCTCGGCACCTTCATCGATACGCTGATCATCTGCACCATCACCGGCCTGGTGATCGTGATCTCCGGGCAATGGAAGGCCGACAGCCCCGACTTCACCGCCTGCGTCGAGCGCGGCGGCGTCATCGAGGAGCGAGTCGACAGCTCTTGGATGATCCGCAAGTCGAGCACCGTCTGCATGCTCGAGACCGCCGGCGGCGCCACCGAGGAGCACAATCGCAACATCACCGGCGCCGCCCTCTCCGCCGTCGCCTTTGGCGAGGAACTGCCCGGCAGCGGTGCCTATGTGGTCTCCATTGGCCTCGCGCTGTTCGCGTTCACCACCATCCTTGGCTGGAGCGTCTACGGCGAGCGCTGTATCGAATACCTATTCGGCGTCCACGCCATCATTCCATTCCGGGTGCTCTGGGTGCTGGCGGTGCCCATTGGCGCCATCAGCCAGCTCGATTTCGTCTGGCTGCTGGCCGATACCCTGAACGCGATGATGGCGATCCCGAACCTGATCGCGCTGGTGTTGCTCAGCCCGGTGGTGTTCAAGATCACCCAGGCGTTTTTCCAGGAACAGCGTGCGAAGGCTGATTGAGCGGCACTCAAAAGGTTTGCTGAACCGCGCTCAACTGGCCTGTTTGCTGCCACCGAGGCACTCGGGCGAGGCGGGCGCTTCGCCGCCGCCTTTGTCGAACCACTCTTGCGGCGTCCAGGCGTGGATGGCGAGTGCGTGCAGTCCGCCGGTCAGTTCGTCGCGCACCAGCGCGTTGACGCGGCGATGGCGATCAATCAGCTTCTCGCCAGCGAAGGCCTCGCTGACCGCGAGCACCTTGAAATGCGACTCCGCGCCCTCCGGTACATTATGCATGTGGCTCTCATCCGAGACCTCCAGGTGCATCGGGGTCAGCGCGGTGTTCAGGCAATCTTGGAGACGGGCTTTGCGGCTCATGTGCACCTCGATAGGATTCGACCATGGATCGCGCAGAGATTGGGGCGTTCGCGTGGCGACCAAACCGGGGCTGCCGTTTGTGGCGATAACCGCTCAAACCCGCTGCGGACCCGACCCCGGTAAGCCGGACGGTCCTGCCTGATCCACTGCCAGACCATCAGCCGCCCTGAACGAATGCTTTGCCAAACCGAGGAAACACCGATGCAGTGGTCAGATGTCGTTGATAATTCGATGTTCGCCGATCTGCCTTTTAAGATTGAGCTGACTAAATTCGGCAAGCTGTTAATGAGTCCTGCATCCAATGAACATGGTAGGCTCCAGAGCCATCTGAGCGCCATGTTGTTGCAGCAACAAAAGGGCGGCGATGTCGTCGCTGAATGTTCCATTGCCACCGCCGATGGGATCAAGGTCGCTGATGTGGCCTGGCTCTCCGAGGAATTTGTAACGCGCCACGGCTTTGTCACGCCTTATCCGAAAGCACCTGAGGTTTGTATTGAAATCCTCTCGCCATCCAACTCGATGGTAGAAATGAAGGAAAAAGCGAAACTGTATTTTGACAGCGGCGCCCTAGAGGTTTGGATCGTCCACAGTCTTGATCAGATCTCATTTTTGGGCGTAGATGGCGACTTGGTAAAGAGTGTTTTATTTCCGCTGTGAAGCCCCGCGTCAGGATCGGATAGACGATCATGACCGACACCCCAGCGTCGGCCAAGTCATTCATCTGTTCCTTTACCAGAACGCTAGCACATAATTCTCGCGGATATTTTTGTCTGCCGTCAGCAAGGGGTCTTTCCCATAAGCGGCTTGGGCAACGATCAAGCGATCAAACGGATCGCGTGTCCATCCCTGTCCGACAGCCTCGCCAACGATGCTGGCAAAGGGTCGCCGGCATCGATCTAGCTCCAGATCACGATTCAAGGTGTCGAGAATTGTGATTGCCGGACAGGTGATGCGCCTGATTTCATGGAGATAGGTGAGTTCGAGCTCAACGATTGGTGAAATCACGAGTGTTGCGGCTGAATCGACCGACGCCTGTCCCTCGGCAGTCAATCGCGAAGGACCATCCTGATACAACCAGACCAGAACGTGCGTGTCGAGATAAAGACGCATGGGCTTAAACTAGATCAAAGGTTCGGACGCCAGACATCTTCCCAAGACAGATCCGCCAGATCATCGGGGTTGCCGACAATGGTTCCTGGATGCGGGTTAAGGCGCGCCAGCCTTCCGCTGGATTCAGCCGCTACCAGCCGCACACGTCCGCCAGGCCGTTGTATCTCAACAGATTCGCCGGTCACGATGACTTGGTCAAGGGTTTTGAACAATTCCGCGCGCAGATTAGCGGCGGTGAGCTGAGTAGCCATCAAGATCTCCTTGGTTGAGTAGCGTTTAGCCGATTCGCTGACAGTAATGCCTGCATAACGTTTTATCAACGAAGAAGCGCGAGAATCGCCTCATGTCCTTTCTCGCGCGCATGATCCGCAGCGGTCTTGGCCTCGAAGTCGGGCAGGGTGGTGTCGGCGCCGTGCGCGAGCAGCCGCTCGACCGCCTCGCGATGGCCGCGATGCGCGGCCCAGATCAGCGGCGTGTAGCCTTGCGTCTGTTCCTGGGCGTCGATCATCGCGCCTTGGGCCAGCAGTTGTTCCATGACCTCGGTGTGGTTGTTCGAGGCCGCTAGCAGCAGCGCCGTGTAGCCGCCTTGGTCCACCGCATCCACCTCGGCGCCGGCGGCGAGCAGGCGCTCGACCGCATCGACATGGCCGTTCACCGCCGCCATCATCAGCGGCGTCCAGTCGCAGCTGTTGCGCGCGTTGGCATCGGCGCGTTCGCCGAGCAGACGCTCGATGGTCGAGATATCGCCCGTCTCGGCACCGCTGAGCAAGGCCTCGGCCTGTTGTTGCGAGTCGGGGGCATCGCTACAGCCGGCGAGCAAGAGCAGGAGCAAGACGGCGCTATAATAAATTTTAATGATCATCTTGGGTTTGTATTGATGGAGACGTTGGGAGAACAGACGGGCATCATCCGCCACGTTTGGCGCCGCCCCCATGAAAATGCGCAACAAACGCGTAGCATCGCGTGATATCCATGCAACTTGTCGGTATTTTGATCGCTCTATCGCTCCTGCTGTTCGCCGGTCTCGGCGTGGCCGCGCTGTTCTTGGCCGGGCGCAGCAGCCGCTCGGCAAATGAGGATGATCCCGATCCGTGTCCCTGATCCACGCCTTAGATGTCCATGCACGCAGGGCTGACTTTTCGCCCGCGATGGTCTATCCTTGGAGAAGACTGAGCGCTTGGGCGTCGTAGGCAGTAGGTCAGCCTTGAGTTCCGTCCCTACCTGCCTGTCAGACCAATCTGTTAAATCGTGTGTCCGATGCTTGGGTCGGGGTTTATTGAGCATTCTAACGAGCCAAAGGCTCACAAACAGTCAAGGTAAGCAAAATGAAACAGTTTTTACGCAAACTCTGGAAGGACGAGGAAGGTGCCGAGGTCGTCGAGTGGGTGATCGTCGCCGCCGTGCTGATCGGTGTTGCTGTGCTGGCCTATGGGCTTCTTGGAGACAATATCAACACCGCAGTCAATGCAGTTGGTGATAAATTAACCAATGAAATCAACAAAATCTAGTGAAATCAACAAATGATTAGGGTTAGCCGAAGAGATCGGTTAGCAAGGGCTGCTCTCGGCGCAGTATTCTGAATCCTTGTTAAGCGTAACGACAGGGGGCGGGGGGGGGGGGGGGAGATGAGCCCCCCCCCCCCCCGCGGGGGGGGGGGGCGCCAAAAAAACAAAGAAGAGAGTGTTTTTGTGGGGAAGATGAGGGGGGCCGAAAGG
>NZ_JCAQIA010000079.1:0-2980 GCF_059621085.1 Halochromatium sp. NSM3
GGGGGGGGGCCCCCCGCCGGGGGGGGGGGCGCGCCCCCGCCCCCCGCCCGCTTCTCGCGGATCAAACGTTGCGCGCCTCCATCATGCGCTCGATGATCGGCTCCAGGATAACCTCCATCGCAAAGCCCATCTTGCCGCCGGGCACGACGATGGTATTGCGCCGGGACATGAACGAATCCTTGAGCATCGACAGCAGATAGACGAAATCCACATCGAACTTTTCCGGCTCCTTGAAGCGGATGACGACAAAGCTCTCGTCCGGGGTCGGGATATCGCGCGCGATGAACGGGTCCGAGGTATCCACGGTCGACACACGCTGGAAATTGATATCGGTGCGCGTGAACTGCGGCGTGATGTGGCGGATGTAATCCGGCATCCGACGCAGGATGGTATCGACGATGGCCTCGGCCGAATAGCCGCGCTCGGCGTTGTCGCGGTGGATCTTCTGAATCCATTCCAGGTTGACGATCGGCACCACACCGATGCCGAGGTCGACATGCCGAGCCACATCGGCCTCGTCGGTCTTGGCGAGACCGTGCAATCCTTCATAGAACAGCAGATCGGTCCCCGCCGGCACCTCTTCCCAAGGCGTGAACTCACCGGGCGAGAGGTTCGTGCCCAGCCGTTCGTTGTGATGCGCGGCCTCTTCATCACTGTGGATGTAGTAGCGCTTCTTCCCGGTGCCGGTATCGCCATAGCTGCTGAACAACTCGGCAATCAGGTCGAAATGGTTGGCCTCGGGGCCGAAATGACTCAGGTTCCGATGCTCCTCTGCGGCCTTGGCCATCTCGGCCTTCATATCCTTGCGGTTATAGCGATGAAAGCTATCCCCTTCGATCACGGCGGGATGGATGCCATCGCGATAGAAGATGTGCTCGAAGGCGCGCTTGACCGTCGTCGTCCCCGCGCCAGAAGACCCGGTAACGGCAACGACTGGATGCTTTTTCGACATGCGTAACTCCCCGTCTGTCTTGAGATGCCGCCAGCTGCGAACGGATACGGCTTGCGGTTGCTGGCGTGACTGAATGGTCCGAAATCAGATCAGCGCGCAAATATACCACTTCCCAGGCAAACGCTTGGGAAGCGGCGTACTCGAGAACAGACGGTTGGAATCCTGGACTCAGCTGCTGGAGGGGGCAACCTCACCCGCTGGCTCACCCACTGGCGCCTCTGGGGCGGAGCGTTCGGCCGAGGCACACCGCATCCGTCGCAGACGCTCGATACGCTTATCGATCAGGTTCTTGATCGCGATCATCAGCCCAAGACCGATGAAGGCCCCCGGCGGGAGGATCGCCAGCAACGCACCTTGAAAGTCTTCTCCAAGATCGAGACCAATACCTTGGGCACCAGCGCCGAGCAACAGATCGGCTTGATAGAACAGGGTGCCCTGGCCGAGAAATTCCCGCATCCCGCCGAGCACCATCAGCACCAGCGTAAAGCCGAACCCCATCGCCAGCCCATCGACGATGGCCCGATCCAGCGGGGCCTTGGAGGCAAAGGCCTCGGCCCGGCCGATGATCGCGCAGTTGGTCACGATCAACGGAATAAAGAGCCCCAACACCAGATAGAGTTCATAGAACTGCGCCTGCATGGTCAACTCGACCGCAGTCACGAACGACGCGATCACCAGCACGAACACCGGCAGGCGCACCTCTGGGCGCACTAGATTGCGGATCAACGAAATGGTCGCGTTCGAGAGCACCAGCACGGTCGTCGTCGCCAGCCCCATACCGAGGCCGTTGGTCGCCGTGGTGGTGACCGCAAGCAGCGGGCAGAGCCCGAGCAGCGCGACCAGGGCCTGATTGTTGCTCCAGAGCCCATCGCCGACCAAGCCGCCATAGCCCTTCTCCGCCATCAGGACGCCTCCTTCACGGCCGCTGCCGGTGCAGGTGCCGATGCAGGCACGGATGCCGATGCTGGCGCCGACGCAGGTGCCGGAGGGGGCGCGACCTGTCGAGCCTGCTCATTAGCCGCAGCCGCCCGCAAGGGCTCCACCGCTTCATCAGTCTGCCCCTCGGCGGGTTGCGTGTAGAGCGCTTCACCCTGGCGCTGCACAAAGAGCAAAGTACCCTTGACCGCGTTGACCACCGAGCGCGGGGTGATGGTCGCGCCGGTGAATTGATCGAAGACGCCGCCATCACGCTTGACCGTCCAATCCTCGAGCGGTGGCTCACCCAGCGAGCGGCCCTCGAACTGCTCGACGATCCAATTATCCTTGCGTTCCTCGATTTTATCGCCCAGCCCCGGCGTCTCGTGATGCTCGATCACACGTACGCCACCGAGCGAGCCGTCGCGCAAGACCGAGACCAGAAGCTTGATCGGGCCGGCGTAGCCATCGGGGACGATCGGCTTGAGGATCACCGCGACCGGTTCATCGCCGTCTCGCACCCGATAGACCTCGGTGACCGGACCGCCGAGCAATTCGGGATCGCTGACCTCGATGCGGTCGGCGAGCGGATCATTCGACATGCGCCCTGCCGGCACGATCGCCTTGAGCTTGGCGAGCATTGCCTCGCGCTGGTTCTCGGCGATCCGGGCATCGGTCAACTCGTGCGTGACCGCGACGAGACCGACGCCGCCAACCGCGAAGCTACCTAGAATGAATGCGGCGATGAGGATGGGAGCCTTTTTCATGGTCGTTGTCCGTTGACTGCGGTGGACTCAAGCCTTCTTGCGCGCGCGGCGGCGCTGGCCGAAGACGCGCGGCTGAGAGTATTGATCGATGGTCGGCACGGCGATGTTCATCAGTAGGACCGCGAAGGCGACGGCATCTGGATAGCCACCCCAGGTGCGGATCGCAAAGATGATCACCCCGATCGCGGCCCCGTAGATCAACTGTCCGCGGCGGGTGGTGCAGGCCGAGACCGGATCGGTCGCGATGAAGAACGCACCGAGAATGGCACCGCCCGAGAACAGATGGAAGGCCGGGAATGGATAGAGCTGGGGATCGAGCAGCCAGAACAGCGCCGAAGCACTCAAC
>NZ_JCAQIA010000021.1:0-61073 GCF_059621085.1 Halochromatium sp. NSM3
CGAGCGATTCGTGCCGCATGTCTTAGACTATAAGGAATTTTGCGGATGACTATAACAATCCGCAGGTGCTTTATCCCCACTTCAGAAATTTGCGTCCGCTGCCCCTTGCAAGTCTAGGGGGATGGCGTACGACTGTATAGCAAAGATAGCTGCCTCGCTTGCCGACGGCGACGATCGGGGGTTTTTTCTATGGCGGCAAATCGAGCTTGAGCAGGCGCTCCTCAAGCGCAGCCAGGTAGGTCTCGGGATGCTGGCGGAAGTGCCGCTGCAGCAGGCGTGCATCGCGTAGCTTGCCAAGTTGGCGCCGCTCTTCGTGCCAGGCCACCAGATCGACCTCGCTGAGTTGTTGCGGTGTGAGCAGGTTCGCCCAGGTCATCACGGCAGCGAGGACACGCACGGCGCCGCGCACGACCAAGCTGGGACTGGCGGCCTTGTGCCCCGTGATGCGCCGCTCTTGGTGCCGCAGAGAGCCGAACAAATGCTCCAGGTCGTTATTAGTGCGTGGCAGCCCATCGACGTCATCAGTATGGAAAAGCCCCGGCCAATCACTGCAGGTGATCTTGACGAAATGTTCGCCCCAGTGGCGGATCGTTTCTCCGACCGGCGTCTTGAGCCGCTTGGCAAACTCATGCACCCAGCACGCATAGCGCGCCTTCACCCGCACACTGACAGCGCCACCAACTCGTCATAGCGCTCCAGCAGATACTGCACGTTGCGCTGACTGATGCGCACCGCGCGCTGCTCAAGCGCCGCATGGATCTGCTTCGCCGTCGCTTGTTCGCGATAGCGCCGCTGACCAATGAAGGCCAGCACATCCAGCCCATATTCATAGTGGGGCAGTACAAGATGGCCTTCTTCCAAGGGGTGTGTCGATCGGTGATAGCGCGCGCAGGCCCGACTCTCGCAGCGCCCGATCGAGACTTTGAGACGCAGCATCCCCTCGAGTGTGGCGACCTTGCGCCAGGTCGTGTACTGCAGGCGCAGATGTTGACCGCACTCTGCACAGTGCCGCTCTTCGGGGCGCAGTCGCTGTTCCTCTGTCGCCTCCGCTCGACGTGTCTTGCCGCTCATCGGCTGTCCTCCTCCTGGGTCGCCAGGATCCGCTTTCCTACTGGGTTAGACAGCGCTCAAGTGCCATTTTGCTTCTATAGTTTTTTCTAAGGCTGGGCATCTCGTTAGAAGCCCTTTAGGAAACGCTGATTTATTCCAGCAACCGATAGGGCCAGAGTGATAGTCTACGCATAGCCCAGTCCACCTGCTTTGGAGGCCCCGCGATGCACCAACAGCTGATCTTCTCCCAGGTTGAGTATGCCAACAAGCGCAAGCTCACGCGGCGGGATCGTTTCCTCGCCGAGATGGAGCAGGCGGTGCCCTGGGAGGACCTGCTGGACGTGGTCCGCCCGCACTATGACCAAGAACAGGGGCGCGGGCGAGGCCGTCCGCCGGTGCCGCTCGAGCGCATGCTGCGGCTGTACTTCCTGCAGCAATGGTTCGCGCTGGCCGACGAAGCGCTCGAGGATGCCGTCTACGACAGCCAGGCCTGTCGTGGCTTTCTCGGCATCGACCTGCTGCAGGTCTCGGTCCCCGATGCGACCACCCTGCCCAAGTTCCGCCGCCTGCTTGAGGCCAACGATCTCGGGCAACGGCTGCTTGAGCGGGTCAACGCCGGGCTCAAAGCGCGCGGACTGTTGCTCAACCGAGGCACCCTGGTCGATGCCACCCTCGTCGCCGCCCCGCCCTCGAGCAAGAACGCCAAAAAACAGCGCGACCCCGAGATGCATCAGACCCGCAAGGGCAACCAATGGTCCTTCGGCATGAAGGCGCCTATCGGGGCCGACCGGGACAGCGGCGCCGTGCACAGCGTGCACTGCACGGCGGCCAACGTGGCCGATATCAATGCCACCGAGCACCTGTTGCATGGTGAAGAGACGCAGGGTCTTTGCCGATGCCGGCTACCTTGGCGCGGAGAAGCGCGAAGCCCTCAACGCGCGCGAGATCGACGGGTTCATCGCCGCCAAGCGCAGCCAGGTCAAGGCGCTGCCGGAGGGGGAGTTGAAGGACCTCACGCGCGCCTTCGAGCGGCGCAAGGCCCAGATTCGCTCGCGCGTGGAACATCCCTTCCACGTGGTCAAGAACCTCTTCGGCCACAAGAAGGTCCGCTACAAGGGGCTGAAGAAGAACAGCGTGCACTGGCAAGTGCTGTTTGCACTGGCCAATCTCTACCTGCTGCGCAGACCGTTGCTGGCCTGATCGCAGGTGAGGTGCGCCCACCCGTTCGGCGCAGGGCAACAATGAGGTGAAACTGACTCAAACCAGTCACTTTTATCGAGAATAACTCGCATGCGTGCGAAACATCGGCTTCGCTAGCCAGCCTGGCGCTGATTCGGCAAATAGATCATCGTTTCCTTTAGTGCAAGCCCGGCATCCTCTACCTACTTACAACAAGTTACACATAAAAGGATCTGATTCTGCGAAACGAGAAGTGGATCCCGGAGGCCGCGATCAATGAGTTCTGGGAGTGGGGGTAAAAGTGGGGGGTAAATTTGGCTCTACAGTGGAAAATGAAAAAGGCTTAGCATCTAGATGATGCTAAGCCTTTGTTCTGTATGGCGCGCCAGGAAGGATTCGAACCTCCGACCACCTGGTTCGTAGTTAGTTTTTTCGCTGTTTCGCCCCGTCCCGTCTCGTCCCACCTTTGACGATTTATCACTAGCAGAATCAGCGTATTAGGTTTAGTATCTGTCTTGCCCTGTCCTGTCCTGTATCGCCCGTTATCGCTGCGGGTGGAGGGGCAAAAGGAGGGGCAAAATGGACGGGTGCCGCGAGTACCTGACCACCCCTGAACGACAGGCCCGGAGCGGCTGGCACCCCCCGAGGCCCTGACCACAATCCAACCGAGTACGAGGTTCGGCTATGACTGATCGAGACACTGCTTACACACTGGACCTGGACGATTCGCAGACCATCCGCGAGGCCCTACTGATCGGGCTTGCGTCCTATGGCGAGATCATGCGGCTGCGAAACCAGCAAGACATCGAGGAGCTGCGGGGGCGCCCGGTTTCCCGCGAGCTGCGAGCCCTTCACCCAACTGGCTCGGCTGACACGGTTTCCGTGTTCGCTGAAGCCCTGCAACTGATCGACCTGCACGCCTGGAAGCGCCGCGAGTAACACGGGAGCGCAACGGCACAAAAAGACAGGCCCCGGAGCGGCTGGCACCCGCCCCGAGGCCCTGACCACAACCCAACCTAGTACGAGGTTCGGCCATGGCTACCGCCCATCTTACCCGAGGGGACAACCGACTTACCGACACGGGCCTAAAGCGCCTCAAGCTGCCCGAGACCCGCAAGGCCATCGCTCAAGACGGCGGGGGCCTGTTCCTGGAAGTGACCGAGGCCGGGGGCCGCCGGATCGCCCGCGCCAGCTACCGCTATCGCTTCGAAGGCAAGCGCCCCGAGATGCGCCTGGGCACCTGGCCCGACAAGAGCCTGGCCGAGCTGCGCGCCCTGCGCGACAAGGCCCGCGCCCTGGTCAAGCAAGGCACCGACCCCCGGGAGGCCGCCCGCACCGAGAAGGCCGCCGCGGAGGCCGAGCGGGCCAAGGTCGCCGCCCGCTTGACCCTGCGGGACGTGTTCGAGAAGTGGGACAAGCTACACCTGCGCCGAGCCTTCAAGGACGGCGGGGAGGAGGTCCGCCGCTACTTCGACAAGGACGTATTGCCCGCCGTAGGCGCCCTGCCCATCGAGGAGCTGAGCCGCGCCCGGGTGGCCGCCCTGGTGGACGGAGCCCTGGAGCGCGGGGCGCCGCGATCCACGCAAATGCTGCTCGGCTACCTGCGCCAGTTCTGCCGCTGGAGCCTGGCCCGGGGCTACCTGGACACCGACCCGAGCGCCGTCCTGAGCAAGGCCAGCATCAAGACGAACGGCCCGCGGGAGCGCGTCCTTTCCGAGGCCGAGATTCGGGAGCTGGTCCGCCTGCTACCCCTGGCCGAGCTACCACCCTGGGCACCCCCGGCCGTCTGGTTGCTGCTCGCCACGGCCGCCCGGGTGGGGGAGCTGCTATCCGCCCGCTGGTCCGACTTCGACCGAGAGCGCCGAGAGTGGCATATCCCGGACACCAAGAACGGCCGCCCGCATACCGTGGACCTGTCCGAGTTCGCCCTGGCTCGGCTGGCCGAGCTGGAGGCCCTGCGCTGCTCGCCCTGGCTGGTGGCTGGACGGGCGCCAGCAACGGACGGCACCGAAGCCAGGCCAACCGGGAGCAAGGTCCTGCCCAAGCTGCTGAAGGACCGCCAACGCCCCGAGGGCTACGCGCCCCTGAAGAACCGCAAGGCCACGGCCCTGCGCGCCCTGGTCCTGCCCGGTGGCTCCTGGACCCCGCACGACCTGAGAAGAACGGCCGCAACCCTGATGCAATCGCTCGGGGTGGCCCCGCCCGTGATCGAGAAGTGTCTAAACCACGCCGAGCCGCGCCGCCTGGTGGCCGTCTATCAACGTCACGACTACCGCGCCGAGCGCCGGGACGCCTTTAACCGGCTGGGGGACCACCTGGACAGGCTAGCCGCGGGGGAGGGCGCCCGGGTGGTGGCCCTCAAGCGCGCCTGATGGCCGCCCCAAGCTGGCCGGATCGCCGCCCCGAGTATCTGCCCTCGGCCGTGTGGGAGTTCGCCCAAGAGCTGCGAGACAGGCCAACCGAGAGCCCGCCCGAGCGTGCCGCCCTGGTCCGGCTGATCGGTCCGGACATGGCCCGCACCTGGCAAAGCCTGGCCAAGCGCGGGATCACCGACCCCACGAGCTGGCGCCTGCTCCTGGACCTGTTCACAACCTCAGCACCTGGGGCCGGGTTCGATCACGAGCTGCGCGCCGTCCTGGCTGAGGTCAACGGGACGCCCGAGAAGCCGGACGGGACGCAAGGCAAGCCCGGCCTGCTTGGCCTGATCTCGGGGCACGCCGCCGCGCTGGCCGAACTGGTGGAGGAGCTGATCGAGCTTCGAGACCGGCACGGGCTGAGGTTACCCCTAGAGCTGAGCTATACCCTGGCCCTGCTGGAGGGGGCCGGCTATCGAGACCCCCCGAGCCCGATAGGCCCCTTGCAATCTGAAGCTGAGAAGGCTATCGACGCCGTGCCTTTGCCCCATCTGCTGGGCATCCTGGCCGATACCGCCGCAACCTGCCAGGCCGCCCCCGACTGGCCCCACGAAGCCCACGCCACCACCCGCAAGGGTGGCCAGATCACGGAATGGGTCCGATCAATCGACGCCCGCTTTCGAGTCTATTACGCCTGCCAGATTGAGCCCAAAGGCTGGACGTTCACCGATACCGAATTGGCCCGGATTGGCTCCGCCGTGCTCAAGCTGGACGTAACCCGGGAAAGCGTCAAGGTCGCACGGAAAAGAGCACCCGATGATCTTGATTCCGATTCTGTGATCTTCTTCTGAAAGGGCTAGCCCGTGCTGACTAAAATGGAACTATTCACCCCGAATTGAACGCGCAATAGTTCCGGAACTATTGACTCGGGGCCGCACCACGCAATAGCCCCGCGCATTATTCCCCGCCCTCCTGCACTGTCTTATCTCGTTCAATGCAACGGGATAAGACAATGACCCACCTAGAACGCCGTGTACTTCGTGTACCGGAAACCGAAGCCGCAACCGGCTACAAACGCGCCAGCCTTTACCGACTCGAATCCGAGGGCCGCTTTCCGCGCCGAGTGAAGCTAGGTCAAGGCCAAGGGGGCGCCGTGGGCTGGCGCGCCGAGGAGGTGAAAGCCTGGCTGGACGCCCGCGCCGCTGGGCGAGACTGGACCCCGACCACGGACGGGAGGTCGGCAGCATGAACCAACTGCAAGCGGATCACCTGTATAGCCTTGCCCTGGCCATCAGGCACAACGGCGAGCTGCTGGCTGAGCTGCTGGGGGACGTGGACGGCCCGGGCGCTGGGCTGGCACATACCGCGGAGCTACTAAACAACCAACTGCTCGAACTGGCAACCAACCACCGCAAAGCAACCGGCCCACGCCGGTTCTCGGTTTTCCTGGATGAAGCCGAGAACGCGGCCCTCAAGCGGGCGGCTGCGGCTGCCGGGCTGGCTCCGAGCGAGCTGGCGGAGAAACTGCTACAGCAACAACTCCGCAAACTGGCCGATCAGATTAAGCCCGACCTTGAGGGGGAAGCATGACCCCCGGCCTACACCACGACCTAGACTTTGCCACCTACCGCGCCGTTGAGGCCCTGAGCCCATCGGGCGCCGCCAAGCTGCTGCGAAGCCCGGCCCATTATCGGGAGTACCTGACCACCCCGAGCGATAGCGCCGCCTTCCGGATCGGGAGCGCGGTTCACGCCTTGGCCCTGGAGGGCCGCCCCGCCTTCGCTGAACGCTTCGCCGTCGCGCCAGAGTGTGACCGCCGCACCAAGGCCGGAAAGGAAACCTTCGCCGCCTTCCAAGCCGAGGCCGAGGGCCGAACCGTGCTCACGGCCGCCGAAGCTGCCCCCGTGGAGGCCATGGCCGCCAGCCTGGCCGCCCATCCGCTGATCCCGGCCCTGCTGCAAGCTGGCGAGGCCGAGCTGTCCCTGCGCTGGGACGATCCCGAGACCGGGGCACCCTGCAAGGGCCGGCCGGACTTCGCCCGGTTCGAGGATGGCGCCATCCTGGATCTGAAAACCACGCTGGACGCGAGCCCGTCCGCCTTCGCCCGTTCGGCCCTGGCCTATGGCTACGGGACGCAAGCCGCCGCGTACACCGCGGGCGCCGCCGCCCTGGGCTACGAGGTCCGGGACTATCTGCTGGTGGTGGTAGAGAAGGCCGCCCCCTTCGCCTGCGCCGTCTATCGGCTCTCCGATGCCGCCCTGGAGCTAGGCCGCCGCCGCTGGGCCGAGGCCGTCCGCGCCTATGCCGAGTGCCTGGAGCGCGACACCTGGCCCGCCTATCCGGCCGAGATCACCGAGCTACCTGTTCCGAGCTGGGCTATGTCCGAGCTCTACGACACCGCACCCGAGGAGGGCTGAACCATGGGACGCGCATTTAGCAAGAGTGAAGGCGAGGGGGATTTCATCCTGGCCCCCGAGGGTTCGAGCTTCGCCGTGTTGACTGGCCTGGCCTATCTCGGCAAGCACGAGAGCACCTGGCAAGGCCAGACCCGCACCCGGGAGCTGGTGGGCCTGAGCTGGGAGCTGGCCGAACGGGCCGAGGAGGATGGTCGCGCCCTGGGAGTGACCGAGGTCCTGACCGCCAGCCTGCACGAGAAGGCCAAGTTTTTCGGCCGTGTGCTCGCCTTGTGCGGAGGCCGCGAGCCGCCGCCCGGGTTCGACCTAGAGGGCCTGCTAGGCCGAGGGGCCATCGTCACCATCGTGCACGAGGTCCGGGACGGCAAGACGTGGGCCAACGTGTCCCAAGTGGGACCGCTACCCCGTGGCATGACCCCACCCGAGCCGACTATCACGCCGATCTATTACGACATCGAGGCCCCCGCGCCCGGCCTGTTCGAGATGCTGCCGAGCCGGTTCCGCAAGCTGATCGAGACCGCTGGCAATGCAAGCCAGGCCCCGGCCCGGGCTGCCCCTGCGCCAAACCCGAACCGAGCGCCAGCGCCAGCTAGCCAGGCCGCCCGACAGGCCAGCTATCAGGCCCAACACCCGGCCCCGCCGCCTGCCGCGCCTACGCCGCAACCACCCCCGCCACCCGCGCCGCCGGTGGACTTCGATGACGATATTCCCTGGTGAGCACAACCATGAGCACAACCGCCGCCGCAAGAACCTGGCCCGCCCGGATCGGGCCACCCCCGGCCGCCACGCCCGGGGAACTGTCCGACCTGCAAGCCCGACTGACCCGCCGCACCACGCCCCCCGAGGAGGGGGCACCCCGCGCCGAGTGGGCCAGCTACTACCGGGGCCTTGGCCTGGCCCTGTGCCCGATCCCGCCCGGGAAGAAAGGCCCAAGCGCGCCCGGCTGGCCCACCCGCAACGAGGAGCCGGCCTATTGGGCCAAGCATCCTGAGGAGGGCCTGGGGGCCGTGCTAGGCGCCTCCCGCTGTGTCTCCCTGGACCTGGACGCCCTGCCCGAGGCCCGCGCCCTGCTGGACGCCTTGGGGCTGGACCTGGACGCCCTGACCGCTGGCGCCTGTCTGATCCGGGGCAACCCGGCCCGGCTGCGCGCCCTGTACCGTGCCCCGCCCGGGCTGGACCTGGCTAAGCACGTTCTCGCCTGGCCCCCTCGGGAGCCGGGGGGCAAGCCGCTAACCGTGTTCGAGCTGCGCGCCGGGCCGGTTCAAGACGTGCTACCGCCCACCCTGCACCCGGAGACCGGCCGCCCTTATGAGTGGGTCCGCCCGCCCTGGGAACTGACCGCACCCCTGGCCGAACTGCCTGCCGAGCTGGTGGAGCTGTGGACCGGCTGGGACGCCTGGAAGCCGGCCCTTGTCGCCCTGTGCCCATGGGCCAAGCCCGAGGAGCCCAAGCCGCGAGCCCGGGCCGGTACCGAGGGCCTGTCCGTGGTCGCCGCGTTCAATGCCGCCCACGACTCGGGCGCCATGCTAGAGGCCCACGGCTACACCCCCAAGGGCCGGGGCCGCTGGCTGGCGCCGAGTTCCGAGAGCCGCCTGCCGGGAGTGGTCCGCCTGCCCGAGTCTGGCCGTGTCTACTCCCACCACGGCGGGAACCCCTTGGCGACGGGCCACGCCCTGGACGCCTTCGAGGTCTATACCCTCCTGGATCACGGCGGGGACCAACGCGCCGCCGTGAAGGCCGCCGCCGAGGTTTTAGGGATTGCCCACGCGAAAAGGGCCGGGGTACCTACCGGCAAAACCGGCGAAAGCCCCCTTTTGCCGGTTTTGCCGGTACCCCCGGGGGGCATTCCAGAATATATCGAGGGCGCCGAGTGGCCCGACCCCGAGCCCCTGCCGGGCCTGCCGGCCGTACCCGAGTTCGCCCCCGAGCTGCTGCCGGTTGCCTTCCGCCCCTGGCTGCTGGACGTGGCCGAGCGGATCCAATGCCCGCCCGACTTTCCCGCCGTGGGGGCCATGGTGGCCTTGGCTGCTGTGGTCGGGCGCCAGATCACCATCCGACCCAAGCGCCGCGATGATTGGACCGTGACCCCGAACCTGTGGGGTGGGGCTGTGGGCCGCCCTGGTGTGATGAAAACCCCGGCCCTGACCGAGCCCCTGCGCCCGCTGCAACGCCTGGAGCAACGAGCCAGGCTAGAGCACGAGGAGGCCCTGCGCGCCCACGAGGCCGCCGTGATGGTGGCCGAACAACGCAAGGCCGTGGGCAAGGAGACGATCCGCAAGGCCATCAAGCAAGGCCGCGATCCGGGAGAGCTGGCGCGGGAGGCCCTGGACGGGCCGGACGATCCGCCGCCGCGGATACGCTACAAGACCAATGACCCGAGCATCGAGAAGCTGGGGGAGCTGCTGCGCGACAACCCCCGCGGGGTTTTGGTCTACCGGGACGAGCTGACCGGACTCCTGCGAAGCCTAGACCGCGAGGGCCACGAGACCGCCCGCGCCTTCTACCTGGAAGCCTGGAATGGAAACGGGGCCTTCACCTTTGACCGGATCGGCCGCGGTACCGTCGAGATCGAGGCCGCCTGTGTCTCGATCCTGGGAGGGATTCAGCCCGGCCCCCTCGGGGAGTATCTGCGCGCCGCCGTGGCCGGGGGTGGCGGCGATGATGGCCTGCTGCAACGGTTCCAGTTACTTGTCTGGCCGGATACCGGGGCCGAATGGCGGGACGTGGACCGCTGGCCCGATAGCCAGGCCCGAGAGCGCGCCTGGTCCGTGTTCGAGCGCCTGGACGCCCTGAGCCCCGAGGCCCTGGGGGCCGAACGGGACGGGGAGGGTCCGCCGTTCCTACGCTTCGACCCGGCCGCCCAAGAGCTGTTCACGGAATGGCGCGGGGAGCTAGAGCGCCGCCTGCGATCCGGGGAGGAGGCCCCGGCCTTCGAGGCCCATCTGAGCAAGTACCGAAGCCTAACCCCGAGCCTGGCCCTGCTGCTGCACCTGTGCGACCACGAAGCCGGGCCAGTGGGAGAGCCGGCCTTGCTCGCCGCCTGCGCCTGGTGTGAGTACCTGGAAGGCCACGCCCGCCGCCTGTATGCCCCCGCCGTGGGGACCGACACAAGCGCCGCCCGCGAGCTGGTCCGCCACCTGAAGGCCGGGGACCTGGGAGCATCCTTCACCGCCCGGGAGCTGGTTAAGAAAGGCTGGAGGGGGCTAGATAGCCTGACCGCCCCGGCTGTTCTGGAGAGCATGGCCGAGCTTGGCTGGTTACGCCCCGAGACCCTGGCCACGGGTGGCCGCCCGTCTGTGGTGTGGCACGTCAACCCCAAAGCCGAGGGGGCCAACCCATGAGCTACCTAGACCGACTCCGCACCCGTGCGGAGACCCTGGACCCTACCGGCAAAACCGGCAAAAGCCCCAACCGCCCAAGCGAAAACGGAGGGGAGACCTACCAGCAAAACCGGCAAAAGGCCCCCGCCCACGAGAAAACGGAGGGGAGCCCTACCAGCAAAACCGGCAAAAGGCCCCTTCTGCCGGTTTTGCCGGTACCCCTCGGGGCCATTCCAGAAAATCACACCCCCACCACCGGCCCGGAGCTGGAGCCCGGCCAGGGTGGCGACACACCCCCCGCCGGGGGACCGACCCCGGACCCCTGGCCCGAGCTTTACCGCCGATGGTTCGAGGGCATGACCGAGCCCCGCGCCCTGATCACGCTGGACCCAAGCCAGGCCCGCGAGGCCGTGGCCACGGGCGCCGTTCCCGCCGAGCTGGCGCGGACCTGTGTCCTGCTCGCCTACCGTTCACCCCTCGGGGTGGCCGCGGTCCTGCCCATACCCCGGGCCGCCTTCGACCGTGACCCCTTCGCTCTGATCCGAATCATCGAGGAGGCCCCATGCCTGCACTGAGCCCCGAGGCCGCCCCGTTCCAACCCGGGGACATTGTGGAGGTCCTGCACCGTGGCCACCCGACCGGACACCTGGCCATCGTCCGCGCCTGCTGCCCGCAGTTCTGCACGGCCGATGACTGGCCACAAGACACCACCACCCGCGAGCCCCGGCCCCTGTTCGATGACGCGGATCAGTTCCGCCTGATCCGGAGGGCACCGCATGATTAACGGGAGAACCAAGGGCGCCGCCGGAGAGCGGGAGCTGGCGCGCCTGCTGATGGACGAGCTCGGGGGCACCGTGACCCGCAACCTGACCCAAGCCCGGGGAGGGGGCCACGACCTGGACGGAGTGCCCGGCTGGGCTGTCGAGGTCAAGCGCGCCCGCAAGGTCACCCGCGCCGATCTGCGCCCATGGTGGACGCAAGCCGAAAGCCAGGCCGAGCGCGCCGCCCTGCGCCCCGCCTTGGCCTTCCGGGAGGATAGAGGCCCCTGGCTGGTGGCTGTGCGCCTGTCTGACCTGCGCCCCGGCCTTGGCCCCTGGCCTGGCCTGGAGTGGGCCGCCGTGCTGAGCTTGGCCGCCTGGTGCGCCCTAGTGCGGGAGGGCTGCGAGTGAATACGGGCGCCGTTCGGCCGAGACAACGGCGGACGATAGGCACGGTCTATGGGCATGGTCTCTG
Source organism: Halochromatium sp. NSM3 (assembly GCF_059621085.1). Classification (NCBI taxonomy): domain Bacteria; kingdom Pseudomonadati; phylum Pseudomonadota; class Gammaproteobacteria; order Chromatiales; family Chromatiaceae; genus Halochromatium; species Halochromatium sp. NSM3. The sequence continues at coordinate 11,551 of NZ_JCAQIA010000021.1, forward strand.
CATGTTAAACACTAAGCCTTTGATGTGCAGAGCGCGCATATTTCATGCCCGATAGGCGCTGGCGATGATGGCGCCTTGAGCCGCCGGGCTTGACAACGAATAACGGCCGTATTGATACCGGAGGACTGCGAGTGAATGCTATCACCCGAGCCGAGATGAGCCAGGCCACCCGGGACGCCCTGACCCGGGACGCCGCCGATTTGCTGAGCCAGGCCATCCACGCCCAAGGCCCCGCCGCCTTGACCTGCACCCGCGAGCACGCCGCCCGCCACGAGGCCGGCCACGCCTGCGCCTACCTGGCCGAGGGCCGCCGCCTAAGATCGGTCGAGGTCTACCGCGATGGGGAGCACTGGCTAGGCTGGACCCGAGCGGCTGGCCTTGGATTTAAGGTCACCCCGGACACCGACCCCCGCGCCGATCTGGCCGAGGCCCGTATCCTTCTGGCCGGCCCCTTGGCCGAGCTGACCACGAGCCAGCGCCCGGCCTTGGGGGCTGGCCTAGATGAGGTGGCACTGGCGCGAGCGATCACGGCCGGAGCGGCTGGCAAGATCGGCCGCGATCCCGAGGAGCTGCTGGCCGAGCTGATCGCCGCCACGCTGGCCATGCTGCACGAGCGCCGCCCGACCCTGGACGTACTGAGCGCCGCCCTGCTGCGCCGCCGCAAGCTGAAGGGCTGCAACCTGGCCCGGCTGCTGCGCTTGGGTCCTTCTAGGGGCTGATGCGTGCGGGTGTTTCGGGCCGCGCTCTTTTGCTAGATACTGAACTTTTAGGGGGGGTAAGGCTTGAGGATGCTTGCGAATGACTGACGGCAACGCCGCGCCTGTCCGGATCGAGGACGGGCTGACCGATCAACAACGCCGAGGAGCCGAGCTCGCCGCTGCCGGCTGGGCTGGTGTGGATATTGCCGAGGAGCTAAGCATTAGGCCCGAGACCGTTTCACGCTGGCGCAAGCTGCCCGGCTGGCAAGCCGCCCGGCAAGCCATCGTAGACGAGCAGCGCGGAGCCCTGACCGCAACACTGGACGAGCTAGCCGAAGAGGCTCTAGCGGAGCTGCGCCGGCTGGTGCGGTTCCCGTTCGATGCCGGAATCCGACTCCGCGCCGCCGCGGAGGTGGTGAGACAGGCCGGGATCGGCAAGGGGCCGGCCCGAACTGCGGTACGAGACACGAGAGAGCGCGAGTAGCCCGAATCTGCCCCGCGTTACCCGTGTCGGTGGAGGGGCAAAAAGGAGGGGCAAAACGAGAAAGGGGCCAAACGGCCCCTTCTGATTTTGCTCCTAAGAGCCTGATTTTATTGGCGCGCCAGGAAGGATTCGAACCTCCGACCACCTGGTTCGTAGCCAGGTACTCTATCCAGCTGAGCTACTGGCGCGTCGAGCAAGTAATTATCGGCCGATGGGCAGATGCTGTCAAGTGCTTGCGCGCTTTCTATGCTGAATCCACGACCGGGCACGCGCGTGCGGCAGGGCGGGGCCGCATCCTGTATCCTTCGCCAGCATCGGGGCGCCGTTTGCAGGCGCGGGTCTCAAGGTACACGCGAGCCGTCTGGCTCGTATGTTGGCGGGAGGTTGACAGAGATGCGCCTAGTCTTGATCGCGCTCGCCGGGCTGTGGGCAGTGGGCGCGTTGATCGCCTTCCTGCGCACGCGTGAGAAGCCGCTCGATGCCAAGCTGAGTGCTGCCTATCTGGTGATCTGGCCGGCGTTGCTCGTGCTGATGTATATCAATCAGCCGGTGCCACTCTGGGTCTCGGTCCCGATCTTCTTTGGCTTCATCCCCTGGTTCTTGGCCGGCCCCCACCTATGGGCCATCCTTAAGGATCCGAGCCGGATCAACCCCGGCGAAGTGGTCGGTATCCCGCGCGGCTACTGGACTTGGGGTGGCCTGGCGGCCGTGCTCTTGGGGGGATTGTTCCAGGTCTTTTTGCGTCCCTGAGATGATCAAGACCTGGGATGATCAAGAGGCGCCTCATGCGTTGCCGCCGTTCATCTTGCCACCGTTCAGCTGAGTGACATCCGCGTTCCATGACTGACTCGCCGAGCAACCAGCCCCCAGAGGATCTGCGCCGCATCGAGGCGCTGCTCTGGATCGTCGCGCGCCTGCGCGATCCACAGCAAGGCTGTCCCTGGGATCTGAAGCAGACCATGCGCAGCATCCTGCCGTTCACTCTCGAGGAGGCCTACGAGGTCGCCGAGGCGATCGAGAACGACGACATGCCCGAGTTGCGCGAGGAACTCGGCGACCTGCTGTTCCAGGTCGCGATCTACGCGCGCATGGCCGAGGAGCGGGATGCCTTCAGCTTCGAGGACGTGATCGAGGCGATCTGCGACAAGATGATCCGTCGCCATCCGCATGTGTTCGGCGATGTGCGGGTCGAGTCCGAGGCCGAGGTGCGCGCGAATTGGGAGCGCATGAAAGCCGACGAGCGCGAGGCCAAGCATGAGCGCCCGCATATCAGCGTGCTGGATGGCGTCGCCGAGGCTTTGCCAGCGTTGGTGCGGGCCGAGAAGCTGCAGAAGCGTGCCGCCAATGTCGGTTTCGACCTCGACGACCTGAACCATGCCGTCGAGAAGATCCATGAAGAACTGCGCGAGTGCGAGGAGACCTTCGCCGCGCATGCTGATCCCACCGAGCGCGTACACGAGTTGGGCGATCTGCTGTTCTCCTGCGTCAACCTGGCGCGACATCTCGGGGTCGATGCCGAGCAGGCACTGCGCGCGGCCAATCACCGTTTCGAGCGCCGCTTCCAGCGCATTGAGGTCTGCCTGCGCGCCGCCGGGCAGGTGCCGGCGCGCTCCCAACGCGCCGAGATGGATCGGCTGTGGGAGATCGTCAAGCAAGAGCAGCACTAACCGATGAGCTTCCTTGAGCGCATCGACGAGTGCAATCGCTGGGCCACTGGGGATTTCACGCCTTTCATCGTCGCCGACGAACGACTCGGGATGGTGCGCCGGGAGTTTGCCGACGCCCTGTGCGGGCTGTTGGGCACAAGCTTCGCGCGCGCCGACGAGGGCTTGCATTGGACGAGCGCGCCGAGCGGATTCGCGTTGCGCACCGAGGCTATGGCACAGCTGTGCGATACGCTGATCGCGCGCGGACTCATCCGCTACCGCCACGGCGAGGACTACCCGGTGACGAGCGGCCGGCGCGAGGATGCACGTTTCCTGATCGATCGCGCCTGCGCGCCTTACTTTGGAATACGCGCCTTCGGCCAGCACATCAATGGGTTCGTGCGCGCTGATGATGGCCTGCGCATGTGGATCGCGCGCCGCGCGGCGGATCGACGTGTGTATCCGAACCGGCTCGATAACATGGTCGCAGGTGGCTTACCCTGGGGCCTCAGCTTGCGCGAGAACATCCGCAAGGAGTGCGCGGAAGAGGCGGGCATGCCGGCGACGCTGGCCGATCGCGCGGTCTCGGTCGGCGCCATCAGCTATTGTCGCGCGTCCAAGCGCGGGCTGAAGCCGGATGTGATGTACTGCTACGACCTGGAGCTGCCGGCGGATTTCGAGCCGCAGTGTCAGGATGGCGAGGTCGCCGGCTTCGAGCTGATGCCGATCGAGCAGGTCGCCGAACTCGTGCGCGAGACGAATGCATTCAAGCTCAACTGTAACCTGGTGATCATCGACTTCCTGGTCAGGCATGGCGTGCTCACCCCCGACCATCCCGATTATCTGGAGATCGTCCAGCGCCTGCGCTCGCTCGCCTGATCCGCGCCCGATATCCGTGCCTGGCATCCACGCCCGACACCCAAGTCGGGTGGCTATCCACGCAGGATCCGAACGGCGGGCATGATTCGGTCTCTCCGGCACCACTCTATCGAGGACAACATGAGCAATCAGTTTGGTATTCAACGGCGTCAATCGGCCCAGGTCATGATCGGCGGGCTGCCGGTCGGCGGCGATGCGCCAGTGCGCGTGCAATCGATGACTAACACCGATACCGCCGATATCGACTCGACCGTCACCCAATGCGCCGAGCTGGCCCGTGCCGGTTCTGAGTTCGTGCGCCTCACGGTCAATAATGAGACCGCTGCGGCCGCCGTGCCGCGCATTCGCGAGCGTCTCGAGGCGATGGATGCGGTGGTGCCGCTGATCGGTGACTTCCACTTCAATGGCCATCGCTTGCTCAGCGACTATCCCGCCTGCGCCGAGGCCCTGGCCAAGTATCGGATCAATCCCGGCAATGTCGGCCGTGGCGAGAAGCGCGACAGCCAGTTCGCGACCATGATCGAGATCGCCTGCCGCTACGATCGCCCGGTGCGCATTGGCGTCAACTGGGGCAGCCTCGACCCAGAGTTGGTAGTGCGCATGATGGACGAGAACGCCCGCTCGGCCAGCCCTAAGCCGGCCGATGAGATCATGCGCGAGGCGATGGTCGAATCGGCGCTCGGCAGTGCGCTGCGTGCCGAAGAGCTGGGGCTCGGGCGCGATCACATCATTCTCTCCTGCAAGATGAGCGGGGTGCAGGATTTGATCGCGGTCTATCGACTGCTCGCCGCGCGCAGCGATCACGCGCTGCACCTGGGCTTGACCGAGGCCGGCATGGGCTCGAAGGGCATCGTCGCCTCGACCGCCGCGCTCTCGGTGTTGCTGCAAGAGGGCATCGGCGACACCATCCGCGTCTCGCTAACGCCGGCGCCGGGTGAATCGCGCACTCGTGAGGTGATCGTCGCCCAAGAGATCCTGCAGACCATGGGAATGCGCTCCTTTGCCCCCATGGTCACCGCCTGTCCGGGCTGTGGTCGCACCACCAGCACCGTCTTCCAGGAACTGGCCGAGGATATCCAGGGCTATCTGCGCGATCAGATGCCGGTCTGGCGCGAGACCTATCCGGGGGTCGAGACGCTGCAGGTGGCCGTGATGGGCTGTGTCGTCAACGGCCCGGGCGAGAGCAAACACGCCAACATCGGCATCAGCCTGCCCGGCACCGGCGAGCAGCCGTCGGCCCCGGTCTATATCGACGGCGAGAAGGTGACCACCCTGAAAGGCCCGGAGATCGCCGCGCGCTTCAAGACGATGGTCGATGAGTACATCGTTGAGCATTTCGGCGGTCGCTGAGCATTGGCGACCACTGCTCTGATGGCCAATCCTGGGTGATGCGCCCAGATGCCGATCCCAGGTGCCGACCCTGACCCGCACGCTGTTCGCCGATGGCCTGTCACCACCCACCCAACTGCGGAGAACGCACGCATGACAACAAAGACACTCGTCTCCTCAAGCCTCGCGCTGGCGCTCGTCGGCACCTTATCGGCCGGTGCCGCGAGCACGGCCGAAGGGCCGATGATGGTCTCGATGAAGCGCTTATCCTTGGAGACCGCGCAGCGCATCGCTCAGGCCACTATCGACGCCTGCCGCGAGGAGGGGATTCAGATCGGCGTCACCGTCGTCGACCGTGACGGCGTCGTCCAGACCCAGTTGCGTGACACCATTGCCGCCCCGATCACGATCCCGATCAGCGCCAAGAAGGCCTATACCGCCGCGAACTTCAACGCGGCGACCTCTGCGCTGGAGCCGCGCGCGGATACCGCCGTCGGTCGACAGGACTTCCTGGTGATGTCAGCCGGTGGTCTGCCGATCCAGGTCGGTGGTGCCTTGGTCGGTGGCGTGGGTGTCAGTGGCGCCCCGGCGGGCGAGACCGATGAGGCCTGTGCTCAAGCCGGCATCGACGCCGTCCAGGACGACCTCGATATGGCCATGTAGGCATCGGGAGATCGGCGCATCGACTGGGAAAACCCGTCCAGAGGTGAGGCCCGCTCGATGCGCCGCAGTGTGAGTTAGAAGTTGCCGGTCGCGCCCGCAGTAATGATGGAGAGCATCTCACCATTGATGGTGATGGCGGTCGCCTGCAGCTCCGGTGGCAGCTCGTAGGCATTGATGATCATGTCCAGATTGAGCATCTCGAGCCAGAAGCGACCGTCATTGTCTTCGACCAACGCGATCGCGCAGGGCATGTAAGCGGCATAGATGGTGTTGAAACGCACCATCTTGATGGCATCTTCCGGTCGGCAGAATTGAAAGATCTCGAGCCTGGGCGACTCGAGCCCGCGCGCCTCAAGCTCGGCACTGACGTTTTGGTGGCCGACCAGCTTCATGTTCAGCTCGACCGCCTTGGAATTCATGGCATCGATCGCGTCGTCGGGGCTGACGCCCTCGATGAGACCGATCTTGAGCACCGTCTGACCGATCTCGTACATCGTGACATCGGGCGCGTTCGCGCTGTCGATGGCCGAAGCGATCGGTACCGACACTGGCAACAGGCACAGCAATGCGGCGGTTGCAAGGGTGCGTTTGAGCATGGGCGGAACTCCTTGGGTGGGCGGGCATCGGCAAGCGCTTTAGCCGCTCGCGTCAATCGTCGTCATCGTCGTCTTCATCATCGTCGTCTTCATCATCATCGTCTTCGTCATCATCGCTGAGATCGTCATCGAGCGACGCGACAAAGGCAAGGATGTCGAGGAGTTCTTCATCATCATAGGTGTCGAAGGTCTCGTCCTCGGGATCATCGCCGTGGATGCGCTCATCGTTCTTGAACAGCACGATTTGCCGCATCAGGTACTCGTGATATTGGCCGCGCAGCGGCGGCGAGTCCTTGCGCGATTTGCCTTGCGCTTGACGACCGTGGCAGGTCTTGCAATCGTATTTATAGAGCCGCCGGCCCGAGCGCGCGCTGCCGTCCTCCGGCGCCGGAACATCCAGGTCGATGTCGAGGCTGGAGATATAGCCGGCCAAGTCCATCAGATCGCGGTCATCGTAGGTTTTGAGGCCGCCGACAACCAGCATGGCATCGTAGCCACGCGCGCCGCTTTGGTAATCGCGCAGCGCGTTCATCAGATAGTACTCGGGCAGCCCGGCAATACGCGGATATTTGCCGCCAAGGATGCCTTGACCGCGTTGGCCGTGGCAGAGCGCGCACTGGCGAAACATCACCTCGCCCTCGGCGAGGTTTGGCTGGTAATCATCCAGCGCCTCGTTGCGGGCCTCGTAATCATCCCTGGCCGAGGCCGACGGAATCGTCGTGATCAAGCCGAGTGAAACCGCAACCAGCGCGGCGAGCAGCGAACGCATCAGCGACATCGAAACTTACTCCGTAGGTGCGTGCCGGCATCAGCGGCGCCGGCGTCGTTCAGCAACGGTTGCTGACCTCAATGGTATTGCTCGGTGGTGTAATGGCCGGGCTCATGCCGCTTGTGCCGATGCAACCCATGCGCCTCGAGCCAATCGCGCACGTCCTTGATCATCTCCGAGTTGCCACAGAGCATCAGGTGGCTGTCATCGGCGTTGATCTTGGCGCCTGCGGTATCCTCGAGCACGCCGTTCTCGAGCAGGTTGGTGATGCGGCCTTGCAGGGCGGTCTCGCTGGAATCACGCGTTAGCGCGGTGATGAAGGTCAAGGCCTCCTCATGCTGGGCCTGCAGCGCGGCGATGGTCTCGCCATAGGCCAGTTCGCCGGTATTGCGCGCCCCATGCACGAGAATGATCCGCTCGAAGCGCTCCCAAGGCTCGGCCGTCTTCAGGATCGAGAGGAAGACGCCGAGCGCGGTGCCCGTCGCCAACATCCAGAGGTGCCGGCGCGAGACCACATTGTCCATGGTGAACACGCCACTGGCCTTGGCCGAGATCCAGATACGGTCGCCGATCTCGAGATCGGAGAGCTTTGGCGTCAGCGGGCCTTCCGGGATCTCGTTGAAATAGATCTCGAGCGGTTGCTCCCGTGGCGCGTTCACCAGCGAGTAGGGACGCCCGACGCGCTCACCGTCTAGATCGAGCGCGACCTTGATGTACTGCCCAGCCTGGAAGGACTCCAGCGGCGCATCAATTTGCAGGCTGTAGAGTGCTTGCGACCAGTGCCGCTTACCCGTGACGCGACCTTCAATCCAATCAACCATCGATAACGACCTCATTGCTCCCGTTGTAAACTAGCCTTTAGGTGGTCCCGGAACGACCTTTTCAAACCTTGTACAGCGAATGTTCATCATGCCGCTTCCCAGGACTTCATCCTGGGCTGAGCGATCCATGGCATCGACGAATACCAAAACATCGAAATTCAGAGGCTTGCAAAACGACATCAGCCCGGTTGTGTTTGTGTTCTGGTATCCCATCTTGAACTTGTCGATACTTTGTACAACCAAAGATGAGGCTCGCCGATGCGGCTCCTAACCCTGATCATGCTCCTTGGAGGATTGACGATGACCACTCAGGCTGCCGCTCACTGCGGCCCCGCGCTTGATTTCGAGCTGCGCCGTCTCGCGGGCGACGAAACCGTCAAGCTCTGCGATGCCTATCAGGGCCAGGTGGTGCTGATGGTCAACACCGCCAGCAAGTGCGGGTTTACCGGCCAGTATGAAGGTCTCGAGGCGCTGTACGACAAGTACAAGGATCGCGGCCTCGTCGTGCTGGGTTTCCCGTCGAACGACTTCGCTAACCAGGAGCCGGGCAGCGAAGAGCAGATCCAGCAGTTCTGCCGGCTGACCTACTCGGTGGAGTTCCCGATGTTCGAGAAGATGCACGTCAAGAAAGGCAAGGCTGACCCGCTTTATCAGTATCTTGCGGCGCAAACCGGTGTCTATCCGAAATGGAATTTCTACAAGTATCTGATCGACCGTGAAGGCAAGGTCGTCGACTACTTCTCCAGTATCACTTCACCGGACAGCAAGAAGCTGGTGAACGCGATCGAAAAACTCCTTTGACTCGAGAGGAGACTTCCACCGGGACGACCAGTCACTATTGAGTGCTGAACTCGAGGAGAATTTAGAAGGAAGGAAGTGTTGTGGACAACGGTGGTCGGGGACTCACCAAACCTCGCAGCCACTAGAGTCGAAAACTGATCTAGAACCGACTCTTAGAGATGGTGCCGAGGAGAGGACTTGAACCTCCACCTGGTTTCCCAGACATGGACCTGAACCATGCGCGTCTACCAATTCCGCCACCTCGGCAGGGGTGCGGCGTCGACGGTTGCAACCGCGACAAGTCGACAAGCTTAGTGAGACAACGAGGGCTTGTCAACGGTAGACTAGCGGAATCTTTGGACACACTCAGAGTACAGCGTGGCACGACGAAAAAAGGCTCAATCCGCTCGGGACCTGGATCCGCATCGGCAACGGGAAGCGAAGAAATACGACAACCCGATTCCCAGTCGGGAGTTCATCCTCGAAACACTCACCGAGCACGCCGCCCCTGCGGGCTTCGATGAGATCGTCTCGTTGCTCGGGCTCACCAATGAAGAAGATCGGGTCGCACTGGAGCGACGCCTGGGCGCGATGGTCCGCGACGGCCAGCTCCTGCGCAATCGCCGCGAGGCATTCTGCCTGGTCAACAAGCGCGATCTGGTCGCGGGCCGGGTCATCGGTCATCCGGACGGCTTCGGTTTCGTGAAACCGGACGACGGCGGTGACGACCTCTATCTCTATCCGAAGGAGATGCGCGCGCTGTTCCACGGCGACCGCATCGTTGCCCGGGTGACGGGCAAGGACCGGCGTGGTCGACTCGAGGGCGCGGTGGTCGAGATTCTGGAACGCAGTACTACGAGCGTGGTCGGCCGGCTCTATTCAGAGAGCGGGGTCGGCTTCGTGGTGCCGGACAATAAGCGCCTAACGCACGATGTGATCATCCCGAGCGACCGTCTCGGTGGCGCCGAGCAGGGACAGATCGTGGTCGCCGAGATCACCGATCAGCCGACTAAGCGCACCCAGCCGATCGGGCGTGTCGCCGAGGTGCTCGGCGAGCACATGGCCGCCGGCATGGAGACCGATATCTCGATTCGTGCGCACGATCTGCCCGTGCATTGGCCGCCAGAGGTCGAGCAGGCGATCAGCGCCTTTGGCGAAGAGGTCCCGGAGGCCGCGAAGGCCGGTCGCACCGATCTGCGCGCGCTGCCGCTGGTCACGATCGACGGTGCCGACGCGCGCGATTTCGATGACGCGGTTTACTGCGAGCGCAAGCCCAAGGGCTGGAAGCTGCTGGTCTGCATCGCCGATGTCTCGGCCTATGTGACGCCAGACAGCGCCTTGGATAAGGAGGGCTTCGAGCGCGGTAACTCGGTCTACTTCCCGGACCGGGTCATTCCGATGCTGCCGGAGGTGCTCTCCAACGGCCTCTGCTCGCTGAATCCGAAGGTCGACCGGCTCTGCATGGCCTGCGAACTCTATGTGAGCCGCGAGGGCAAGGTCACGCGCACGCGCTTCTTCGAGGCGGTGATGCGCTCGCACGCACGCCTGACCTACGAGCAGGTCGCGACGCTGCTCGACGATAGCGATGGCGCGCTCAGTGAGCAATACGCCGAGGTGTTGCCGCATCTGCACGAGCTGTACGCAATGTATCAGGCGCTGCTCGAGGCCCGCGCCGCGCGTGGCGCGATCGACTTCGATACCGTCGAGACTAAGTTCGTGATCGATGAGGGTGGTCGTATCGCGAGCATCGAGCCGACGGTGCGCAACGATGCCCACCGCATCATTGAGGAATGCATGTTGGCCGCGAACGTCGCCGCCGCACGGCTGTTCCAGCGCAAGAAGATGCCGGCGCTGTATCGCATCCACGAGACGCCCAAGGAGGAGAAGCTCTCCGACCTGCGCGAGTTCCTCGCCGAGCTGGGCCTGAACCTGCCGGGCGGCAACAAGCCCACGGCCAAGGATTACGGCACCCTGTTAGATGCGGTGCGCGGACGACCAGACTTCCACCTGATCCAGACCGTGCTGCTGCGCTCGATGCAGCAGGCGATGTACAGCTCCGACAACGTCGGACACTTTGGGCTGGCCTACGATGCCTACACGCACTTCACCTCGCCGATCCGCCGCTATCCGGATCTCATCGTCCATCGCGTCATCAAGCACCTCCTCGCTGGCGGCACGGCGGCTGATCTCGACTACTCGAAGCCGGAGCTGCAGCAGGTCGGCGAGCACTGCTCGGGCACCGAGCGGCGTGCTGACGAGGCGACGCGCGATGTCGAGCATTGGCTCAAGTGCGAGTTCATGCGCGATAAGCTGGGCGAGGAGTTCGACGGCACCATCACCAGCGTGCAGGGCTTTGGGCTCTTCGTCGAACTGGATGGGGTCTATGTCGACGGGCTGGTGCACATCACCGCGCTTGATAACGACTATTACCACTTCGATCCGGTCGGGCATCGACTCACCGGTGAGCGCACGGGTCAGATCTACCGGCTCGGTGACCGCTTGCGGGTCAAGGTCGCGGCGGTGAATCTCGAGGATCGCAAGATCGACTTTGTGCTGGCCAAGCCGATTGTCGCCGAGGCGCCGAAGCGGCGCTCGCGCTCAAGGCGTCGCAAGAAGCCGACTGCTTGAGAGAGTGTCCATCACCTTTTCCCAGGCTTGATCGGCGCTGACGATGAGCCAACGCACGCACACCGCCGCCACGGTCGGCATCAACAGTGTCCGCAGCGCGCTGAGGTTTGGTTCCGAGGGCGTCATGGAGCTTTGGCTTGACCGAGCACGGCGCGATCGGCGCCTAGCCGAGCTGGCCGCCGTGGCGCGTCAGGCTGGCGTTGCCGTTCGTCAAGTCGGACGCGACGAACTCGACCAAGCCGCCGAGGGTTGCAATCATCAGGGTGCATTGGCCTGGGTCAGGATGCCGGCGGCATTGACCGAACAAAACCTCGATCTCTTGCTCGAGACGACCGAGCAGCCGCTGCTGTTGGTGCTCGATGGTGTGACTGATCCGCATAATCTCGGCGCCTGTCTGCGCAGTGCCGATGGCGCGGGTGCAACGGCTGTGATCGCACCCAAGGACAAGGCGGTTGGCTTGACGCCGGTGGTGGTGAAGGTGGCGAGTGGGGCTGCCGAATCGGTGCCCTTTGTTCAGGTCACTAATCTGGCGCGCACCTTGGATACCCTGAAAGCGCGCGGGGTCTGGCTGATCGGGCTCGCTGATCAGGCTCCGGCAACCCTGTTCGAGACCGATCTCTCAGCGCCAACAGCGTTGGTGCTCGGCAGCGAGGGCACCGGTCTGCGCCGCTTGACCCAAGCGCGCTGTGATCTGCTCGCGTCCTTGCCGATGCGCGGTCGCGTCGAGAGTCTCAATGTTTCGGTCGCGGCCGGCATCTGCCTGTATGAGGCTGTCAGACAACGGCGGTCATCCAACGGACGTACTCATGAACGGGCCAATGGACCGAGATAGACGACCATGAGCACTGACGAAACGTTAAAGCAAGACATCAAGCGCGAGCTACCCGAACTCTTACGCTCGGATCCGGAGTTTCGCGCCTGGATTCTGTCCGTGACCAGCGACACCTACGCCGGGCGGCAACAGACCGAAAGTCGCTTCGACGAGGTGCTCGCCGAACTGCGCCGCGATCGCGAGGAGCAATCACGCAAGTGGGCCGAAGAAAAGATCACAAACGATCGCAAGTGGGCAGAGCAAACTCGCAAATGGGAAGAACAGGATCGCAAGTGGGCGGAGCAGAAGGCCGAAGATGAGCGCAAGTGGGCCGAGCAGGATCGCAAGTGGGCCGAGCAGAAAGCCGAGCGGGAGCGCGATAGGGAAGAGCAGAACCGGAAGTGGGAGGAGAACAATGTCCACTTCGATCGCGTCCATGAAGAGATTATGGCCAATGCGAGAAAGGTCGATCGCAGCATCGGCGCACTTGGCGCGCGCTGGGGCATTCAGTCAGAGCGTGCCTTCCGCGATGCGTTAGCTGGGATCCTGGAGGAGAACTTTGGCGTCGAAGTCCTCCACATCGATGATTACGACGACAGCGGACAGGTGTTCGGGCGCCCGGAGCAAGTCGAGCTGGATATCATCATCCAAAATGGTCAACTACTGATCTGTGAGCTGAAATCCTCGATCGACAAGGCGGGCTTGTACATCTTTGAGCGCAAGGCGCGCTTCTATGAGCAACGCCATGGGCGTAAGGCAACGCGTTTGATCGTGATCTCGCCGATGATCGACCATCGCGCAAAAAAGGTCGCCGAGAAGCTCGGCATCAATACCTACGGCGATTCAATCGACGTCGAAACGCTGTGATGTCGTTGTAGCGTCTTGCGGCAGGTTCTGCTCGCTACCGTGTCGAATTGGCAGCGTTGCCTGCCGGTGCCGCACCAATCACACTCCGCAGCCGGGGGCTTTACCCGAGTAGCGCAAGCAACAGCGTCGCGATGATGCCGAGCCAGACTGCGCCAGCGACCGGCCAGCGTCGCAGACCGTGTTCCGTCTCCGTTTCAGCGCCTGCGAAGACGGCTTTGAAGCCTCGGATGGCGGCGTTGGTGACTCGCAAGCGAGCGGCGTCGATCGGCTGCCAAAGCGACTGCCCTCCAGCAACCGCAAGCCGCCTAATGGGCCGGGCCAGCACGATCAGATCACCCGGCGGGATCAGTCCAATCACGGGGCGCAGCCAATCTGGATTGCGCCAGGCGCCGAGCGCGACGAGTCCGGCAAAGACAAGACCGAGCAAGACCGGCAGCCAGCCGCTGAGCCAACTCGCCGGCGCTCCCAGCACGAACGGGAACAACAGCACGAGCGCGATCAGGAGCGCCCAGGCTAACCCCGGCCACGGATAACCCGGTTGCGGATGCGGCTGTGTGCGCACGCACACCCAGATAAAGCGGGCCATCAGGAGACTGGTGCCGACGCTTGCGATGACCGCCGCAGCCGGCACCCAGGGCCATTCGGCACCATACAATACCGGCTTCAGCGCATCTTTCGCCATCGCGCCGCTGGTCAGGGGCGCCCCGGCAAGGGCGAGCGCGAGCAGAATCAATCCGCCCAAAATCCATGGCTGCACGATGGCGGGCGCCGCCTGTTTGCGCAGACCAACGCCAAGGAATAAACCGCCTTTGACCAATCCGTGTTGCGCCGCGTACAGGCTGATGGCGGCGACACCGGCAGGCGCGAGCGCGGGCTCCATCAGCACCAACCCTAGGCACAGCATCAGCAGCCCCATCTTGCTGATGCTGGAGTAGGCCAGGATCACCTTCGGGTCCGATTGCACAAGCCCGATGGGTAGCACATAGAACAGCGTCAGCAGACCAGCCGCCGCGAGCAGTCCGCCCCAGCCCGGAAGCGCGATCGCTCCCACCGGTAGGAAGCGCAGCCAGCCCAGCATGGCGACCTTGATCATGGCGCCGCTGAGCAGTGCGCTTGCGGGTATGGGCGCCGCTGGATGCGCGAGCGGCAGCCATAGGTGCAGGGGCATCAAGCCGGCCTTGACGCCAAGCCCGAGCAAGAGCAGTGCGATTGGCAGTCCGCTGAGCTGGGTCAGATCCTCGGGCGTGGGCTGCGTTGTCCCGGTCTGCTGGGCGATGATCACCAGCGCCACGAAGAGGCTCATCTCGCCAAACAGGGCCATGATCAGGTAGACCTTGCCCGCGCGCAGCGCCGCCGGGCTGCCATCGTGGATCACCAGCCCATAAGCGGCGAGACCCATGATCGCGAAACCAGCATAGAAGCTGAACAGGTCTTGGCCGACGATGAGCCAGAGATTGCCGGCCATGGCGAGCAGAAAGATCGCGCGAAAACGCCCGGCATGCGCGGTACCGCGAAACGCAAAAGCCGTATAGATGCCGGCGGCGAGCCACAGGATGGTGGTGAACAGCAGATAGATCCGGGCCGTTGCATCGAGTCCGAGCGCGGTTCCGAGGAACAGCCAGGGTAGATCGAGCCGACGTTCAACAGGCACGGTCAGCGCCGCGAACAGCGCCGGCAAAGGCCCCAGTATCGGCAATGCCCAGCGCAGCCCGCCCGGCCCGCCCGGCGGCTTCCCTTGTCGCGCGCCCGAGTGGTTGCCGGCTGGCGATGAATGCCAAGGGCTATTGAGCATTGCCGCAGGCCAGGCGAGCAGCAATGGCCAAACCCAAGCCAGTAGCAGCAGCCAGGGGGTCACTCGACGCCCTTCGGGCTAACAGGGCCCAGGTGATCGAGACCCGCGAGCATCGCCAGCAGGAGCACGGCGATGATGCCGATCCAGAGCGCCCCAGCGACCGGCCAGTTGCGCAGTTGGCGTTCGGAATCGGTTTCGGGTGCGTCAAAGAGGCGGCTGAAGTGCCCTTGCAGTTGGTCGCTGAACCGCTGGCTCACACTGAGCACCGGTGCGAGCAGGCGCTTGCCGACGCGCGCGGCGAACTCGCGTGCCGGCCTCGCGAGCATCAAGAGATCCCCGGCCGGCACGAGGCCGATCAAGGGCCGCAGCCAAGTCGGATTGGCCCAAGCCGCAACGGCGACCACAGCAGCCGCGATCAGACCGATCGAGACCGGGATGGCATTGGTGGTCCAACTCGACGCTGGCCCGAGCGCGAATGGGAAGAGCAGCACCAACCCCACGAGGACCCCCCAGGCCAACGCCGACCAACGCCATTGAGGCGGCGGCTGATGTGCCGGCTGATGCCCTGGCCGCAGGCCAACCGCGATCCAGAAGAAGCGCGCCATGAGCAAGGTGGTGGCGACCGCCGCGACCACCATCGCCGCCGGCAGCCAGGGCCAGGGCGATGCGTTCAGCAGCGGTTTCATCAGGTACTTGCTGAGTGCGCCACTGGTGAAGGGCGCGCTCGCGAGCGCCAGCGCGAGGAGCCCGAGTCCGGTCATGACGCCGGCCGTGAGCCAGCCCCGCCGCTCGGCGCTCAGACGCAGGCCGAGGCCGAGAAAGAGCCCGCCCTTGACCAGCGCATGATAGGCGGCAAACAGGGTCAAGGCCGCGATTCCGGCGGGCGCGAGCGAAGGCTGCATCAGGATCAGTCCGAGCAGCAGCACCGCGAGCCCCATCTTGCTGATACTCGAATAGCCCAGCAGCGCCTTGGCGTCGGACTGGACGAGCCCAATCGGCAGCGCATAGAACAACGAGATCAATCCCAGCACCGCGATCACCGCGCCGAGTTCGGGCAGCGTTGCCGTACCAAGCGGCAGGAAGCGCAGCCAGCCGAGCAGCGCGACCTTGATCATCGCGCTGCCCAGGACCGCGCTCGCCGGGGTCGGTGCCTCGGCATAGGCGGTCGGCAGCCAGAGGTGCAGTGGCACCAAGCCGGCCTTGACGCCGAGGCCGATCAGCGTCAGGGACACCGCAAGCGCGTCGATCGTCGCTAGGTCCGCCGCTGTCGGTGTCACGGTTCCGGTTTGCTGCGCGATCAGCACCAAGGCCGCGAACAGGCAGACCTCACCGAGCAGGGTCATCACCAGATAGACGCGGCCGGCGATAAGCGCCGTGGCTCGGTCGTCATGGATGATCAGCCCATAGCTGGCAAGCCCCATGAGCGCGAATCCAGCATAGAAGCTGAACAGATCCTGCCCAAGGATGAGCCAGAGATTGCCGACCATAGCCAGCAGATAGAGGGCGTTAAATCGCCGAGCACGCTCAGCGCGGCGAAGATGCTGTGCCGCGTAAACACCAGCCGCGAGCCAGAGGATGGCGGAGAACAGCAGGAAGACGCGGCTGGTCTCATCCAAGCCAAGCTCGGTGCCCAAGAACAGCCACGGCAGACTCAACCTGGAGTCGACGGGCACCAGCCAGGCAGCCATCAGCGCGGGCAGGGCGCCGACCACCACCAAACTCGCGCGCCAAGCCGGCAAGGCCTCGGGCGCGCGTGGTTGCTCCCAGCGCTGACCGGTGCCGCTGATGACGCTTGGCAGGTAGGTCGATGCCAGCAGCAGGGGCCAGATCCAAGCGAGCAGTAGCCAGTCGGTCATGACTCGGCCTCAGAGTCCATACTCGCGCCGGGCGATCAGTGTCGCCCATTCCAGCGGGCTGAAGGGCGCCGAGGCGAGCAATCCGGCGATGAGGCAAAGCGCTGCGGTGATCACCGGCGGCCAGAGCAAGGCGCCCATGGTCTCGAAGCGACTGTCGAAGATATGCTCTTTGGGCCAGGCCTCAGGTGGCGGTCGGAACCAGGCCTTATACAGAATCGGCATGAAGTAGCCGGCGTTCAGCAGCGTGCTCGCGGCCAGGACCAACAGCACCCAGTGCTGGCCGGCCTCGACCGCGCCCAGCCCCAGATACCACTTGCTGACAAAACCGGCGATGGGCGGGATGCCGATCATGCCGAGCGCGCCGACGGTGAAGGCGAGCGTGGTCCAGGGCATGCGCCGGCCGACGCCGTCCATCTCGCTGACCTTGTGCACGCCGAGGGTCTCGGCATAGTTGCCAGCGCAGAAAAACAGCGTGATCTTCATGATGCCCTGATGCACCAGATGGACCAGGCCGCCGATGGTGGCGATCGGGCCCAGGATCGAGGCGCCGAGGGCAATGTAGGAGACCTGACTCACGGTCGAATAGGCGAGACGCTTCTTTAAGCCATCCTGAGTGAGCGCCATCATCGACCCGTAGATGATGGTGATCGAGGCGGCGACACCAAGGATCGTCAACAAGCCGAGCTGGGAGGCGAATTCGACGCCATAGACGTCGTAGACCACGCGCACGATGCCAAAGGCGCCGGCCTTGACCACGGCAACCGCGTGCAACAGGGCGCTCACCGGCGCCGGCGCCACCATCGATTGCGGCAGCCAGCCATGCAGGGGCACGAGCGCGGCCTTGACCCCGAGCCCGAGCAGCAGGAAGAGGAAGATGCCGATCAGTTGCGGATGCAGCGAGGCCGGCAGGCCGGCGAGCACGCCGCCCTCGACGAAATCCACCGGACCGGTCAGCGAGCGCAGCCAGACCGCGCCGATCAGCAACGCGACTCCACCGCCCATGGTGTAGGCCAGGTAGATCTTGGCGCCGCAGGTGGCATCGGGTGTGCCGCGATGTGCGACCAGCGGATAGGTCGCCAGCGTCAGGATCTCGTAGAAGATGACGAAGGTCAGCAGGTTACCGGCCAGCGCGATACCCACGGTGGCCGAGACGCAGAGGCTGAAGAAGCCGAAGAAGCGACTGCGGTTCGGTGAGTGTTCGAGATAGCCGATGGCGTAGATCGTCGTCACCAGCCAGAGCACGGTGGACAGGGTGACGAACAGCACCGAGAGCGCATCGGCGTGCAGCACCAGATCCAGCCCTGGCGCGATGGTGACGCGGGTCTCAAAGATCCCGCCGAGGAACACCCCCCAGATGAGCACGGCCACCAAGACCAGCTTGACGATGGCGCCGGTCATATTGAGCACGCCGCGCAGGATGTGACTCTCTTCCTTGACCAGGAAGATCAAGGCGCCAGGGATCAGCGAACTGAGCAAAATGGCGCTCGGCAGCAAACTCGTCCAGGTCAGCGGCTGGCTCATGCCTGCACTCCTTCAAAGCCGAGCAGTGACCAAATCGGGCCGGCGGCGAGCCCGAGCAGCGCCACCGAGGCGAGCGCCAACAGCAGCGCCGGGATCTCGGCGCGGGCGTCGGTGACGAAACACTGCGGCGTCGGCTCGAGCCCGAAGGCGCGGCTCAGCACGCGGAAGATGTAGGCCGCCGCCAGCAAGGTACCGGCGCTGATGATGATCAGCCACCACCACTGGCCGGTCTCGAAGGCGCCGCGCATCATCACCCACTTGGCGATGAAGCTGCCACTCGGCGGCAGACCGATCAACGCGGATCCCGCGAGCGCGATGCTGAAGGTGGTCGCGGGCATGCTTTGCGCGGCGCCGCCCAACTCGTCGATGCGGTCGTGTCCGGCCTTCTTCTGCACCAGACCAGCGGCGAGGAAGAACCCAGCCTTGGCGAAGCTGTGCGTCATCGCCATCAACACGCAGGCGGCGATGAGATTATCCCGCGCCGCTCCTGGTGGCGTGGCCTGGAGTAAGGGGAAGAACAGGAACAGGTAGCCGATCTGGGCGACGGTGGAGTAAGCGGCGAGCAACTTCAGGCGCTCGGCGCGCAGCGCCCGCCAAGAGCCCCAGAGCACGGCGCCGGCGCCGAGGGCGCCGAGCACGAAGGCGGCTGCGGCATTGGTCAGCGCGGGTGGAAAAAGGTCCAGCCAAAGCCGCAGGATCAGGTAGAAGGCGGTCTTGACCACCAGCGCCGAGAGGGCGGCGCTGACGGGGGCCGGGGCATTGGCATGGGCCGGTGGCAACCAGAAGTGCATCGGGAACAGCGCCGCCTTCAGCACCAGCCCGGCGACCATCAAGACCAAGGCGGTGGCGGCCAGGGGCGTGGGCTGAATGCGCTCGCTGAGCAGCCCGATATCGAGCGTGCCGTAGCCAGTGTAGAGCAGTGCGACCCCAAGCAGGTAGGTGATGGAGCCGAGCAGGCCCACCAAGAGGTAACGCAGGTTGGCGGCGAGCGCTTCGCGAGTGCCGGTGAGCGCGCCGAGCGCTGCCGCGCTGAGCCCGAGCAGCTCCAGCATCACATAAAGGTTAAACAGATCGGCGGCTAGGAAGACCCCGTTCAACGAGGCCCAGAGCAGGAACCACAGCGGCCAGAAATGGGTGCACCGCTCACTGCCGGCGAAATAGCCGATGGCATAGACGCTGGTGCCGAGTCCCACCAGACTGCTCATCGCCAGCAGTGCGGCCGAGAGTCCATCGGCCGCCAGCCCGATCCCGAGTGGCAGCCCCCAGCCGCCGAGCACGATAACGAGATCGCCGTGCAGCCAGGTCTGTGTGGTCACCCAGAGTCCGCTGCCGCTCGTCGCCAGGGCCGCGAGCGCGCCCAGGATCGGCATCTTGCGTGGCAGCGCGGTGACCAGCAGGGCGCCCAGCAGGGGCAGCGCGACCGGCAGAAACAGGCTCGTGCTTGTCATTGGCCCGGCCAGCGGAGGTGATTGGCGGTGCTCGGCGAGCGTTCGGGCGCGCCGCGACTCGTCGCCTCGGCGGAGGACGCCTTCGCCTTGGCCGCCTCGAGGCGGCTGTTCAGCGCCAACGCCAGCGCGGTCGCGCTGACCGCGACGACGATGCCGGTCAGCACCAGCGCATGTGGCACCGGATCGGGGGGAGCGCCATCACCATTGTGCGCGACGGCGATGAAGAGATGGAACACGCCGCTGCCCATAATGTTGAAGCCGATCAGCTTGCGCAGCAAAGGCTCGTGCACCAGGAACGACCAGAGGCCGAGTGCGAAGAGCAGGATACCGGCGGAACCATAGAGAAATGCCGCATTCATGAGCGCGCGTGCCCGGAAGAGAGGTTCCCAGAAGACGGAGGCTCGGAAGACGGGAGTTCGGAAGGCGGACACGGCGGCGTGATGTCCGGGGGACGACCGCCGACATAGGCCGCCGCGAGGGTCGCGCCAATGGCCAGGGTCGCCGCTGTCTCGATCAACAGGATCAGCCACTTGGCGACGGCCTTAGGGTAAGTCAGGAAGCCCTCGCCGAAGGCGGCCAAGAGCAGCCCCACCATCAGGAAGACAGCAACCCCGGCCACCACCAGCCAGCGCTGGGCTGCTTCGGCCGGTAAGCCAGCGCGCTCATGGCCGGCGAGTCGCAGGAGCACGCCCGCCGAGCCCAGCAATGCCCCGGCTTGAAAGGCCCCGCCGGGGGCATGGCCGCCGACCCAGAGCAGATAGCCGCTGGTCAGGATCGCCAAGGGCACGATCCAGTTGGCCAACACGGTGAGCGCTGGCCCCGCCGGTTGGAAGCCCGACGGGGCTGGACCGAGCGACCAGATGCCGAGCAGGGCGACCAACAGCACGGCGAGTTCAAGCAAGGTGTCATAGGCGCGATAGTTCAGCAGCACCGCAGTGACGGGGTGACTGACACCGCTCGCGGGCAACTGCTCGAGGGCCAGCGGCCCGAGCCTGGGAACGGGATCGCCGACCAGCGTCGCGTAGAAGATCCAGAGCAAGAGGGCGGCAAACAACGAGACCAGGATGCCGATGAGCAGGGAGAGATCGCGGTTCATTGCGCCTCCTCGTCAGGATTGCTGCCGGGGCTGGCGCTCAGATTGGCGCTGGAATCACCGCCGGAATCGCGCCGCGCCTTCCGACGCGCCGCCGAGAGCATCAGCGCGCCGCCAATACCGGCGCCGATGGCGGCCTCGGCGAGGGCCACATCGGGCGCCCCCAGGCGCGCCCAGACCAAGGACAGCCAGAGGCCAAAGGCGATGAACAGCATCACCGCGCTGCGCGGCTCCGCGCTCAACACCGCCGCGATCGCGAGACCGACCAAGGTGGTCAGCAGGATGGTGTCAAACAGGAGCAGCAGCAGCGGCATGATCACCGGTCCTTGCCGTTGGCACGCACGGCACACTGAGCGATGAGATGAGCCCCGGTCGCGCCCGCGAGCAGCACCAGCCACCAGAGCAGCAAGAGCTTGATGCCGTACAACAGCGTCGGCGCATGCGGCAGCAGCGCGAGCAGGATCAGACCGAGCCCCAGATTATCGGCCTTGGTCAATGCGTGCAGGCGGGTGAAGATATCCGGCAGGCGCAGGACGCCGACCGTGCCGGCGATGAAGAAAAAGGCCCCAGCGAGACCGAGCAGGATCGAATAGAGGTTGAGGGCGAAGTCGAGGGTGTTGGTATCCATGGCGGCTCGAGGCTAATCCTGGTCGATCCGCCGTCGCGTGAAGGCGGTGACCGAGACCGCCGCCAACAGCGCGAAGATGAGCCCCACATCGATCAACGCTGGCATCTCCAGCGCTGAAGCCAGCAGCACCAGCACGCCGATGCCGGAGGTGCCGAGCAGCTGCGCGGCCATCATGCGATCAGCCGGACTGGGGCCGATCACGATCCGCAGCAGCCCGGCCGTCATGGTGACGAGCAGCAGGAGCGCGAGGGCGAGGAAGATCGCCGGCATACTCATGAGCGTGCGGCGTGCGGCTGCTCGCCGAAGAGGGCCGCCACTAGGCGCTCGAGACGCTGCAGGCTAGGCGCGAGATCCTTGCTGGTATCGAGGGCGTGCACCTTAATCCGGTTATCCATGATATCCGCGCTGAGGGTTCCGGGAAGCAGGCTGATACTGTCGAGGAAGACGACGCGTGCGATGGGATCGACGAGTCGCGATTCATAGTATTGGAAACCGGGGTCGATATGAAGGCGCGGACGCATGACTCGGGCGGCGACGTCGATACCGCCACGCACTGACTCGATCGCGAAGAAGGGCGCGAAGCGCAGCAGCCCGAGCAGCCTGATGCCGCGTCGATGGGCGGGCAGGAAGCCGCGCGTTAGCGTGATAATGGCCCAGGTCGCGAACACGAGCGTCGGCAGCCCGATGATCCAGCTACTCGGCTCCAAACCGGCAATGACCAGCCAGATGGCGGCGAGCGCGACGAAAATCCGCAGCGGGCGCAGGCGCTGGCGCCATCCGAGGTTCCCAATCATCTTGGTTTCTTCCCACTCCTCGATGGTACCCTATTCACTGTGCTTGCTACGATGGGAAACCGGCAACGGTTTTTCAAGATCATCGCGGCGGGGAACAGTAAGCATTTCCGTGCTCGTTTTCAATCGGGCCTTCGGCAAGACAGCCTCCAACGAGGCGCCGGGGCCGTTGACAGTGACTTGAGCAAGCGCATCGAGTCTTCGAGCGAAGGCTCGATAACATGAACAAACCCCGTTTCCTTTCACATTCTTCAGGTCTAGGTACCGCTCTATGAACAGCAAGAAGACTTCCGACATGCCTGATTCGGCGCCGCCGCCGGCGGCGTCAGCGTCGAAAAAAACGCGCAGTGCGGGGCAAGCCCTGCTCGGCGGTGTCATCCTGATCGTACTTGTCATCACCGGGCTCGGGATGTACTGGTCGATCCAGCCGAAACCCTTCGACGTGATTGCCAACGTTGAGGATCGTGCGGGTTCCGATGCCATCACCGGCACCGGCCGCGAAGCCCACGCCACCGTCTCGGGAGACGTCTATGTGTCGACCGCGATCAGGGTGGCCGAGACCCTGCTGTACAAGCCCGGCGGCTTCACCAAGAACGATATGCTGCCCCCGGGCATCCTGATGGACAACATGCCGAACTGGGAGTACGGCGTGCTGACCGAGCTGCGCGACACGGTGCGCTCGTTGCGCAACGAATTCAGCCGCTCGCAGAGCCAGTCGATCGAGAGCGATTTCCTCAAGCAGGCGGATTCGGACTTCGCCTTCCGCTCCGATGCCTGGTTCCTGCCCTCTGCCGAGGAGATGTACAAGGATGGCGTCAAGCAGCTGGAGGGCTATCTCGCCGCCCTGATGAAAAAGGAGAGTAACGCGGGGTTCTTCGAGCGCTCCGACAACCTAATCGCTCACCTGCAGGTGGTCGAGAAACGGCTCGGCAGCTATGGTCAACGGCTGGCTGCGAGCGTCGGCGATCCCGCGCTGGCCGCAACGCTCAAGGAAAAGGCGGCGGCCGAAGCCAAGGAGATATCCTCGGGCACCACGGCACCCGTCGTGCTCGAGCGTACACCTTGGACCGAGATCGACGATGTCTTCTATCAGGCGCGCGGTTACAGTTGGGCCTCGCTCCACATGATGCGGGCCATCGAGATCGAGTTCCGCGACGTGTTGAGGCAGAAGAATGCCGAGGTCTCGATGCAGCAGGTCATCCGCGAACTCGAGAACGCGGTCGTGCGTAAGTACAGCCCGATGGTGCTGAACGGCCACGGCTTTGGCGTGCTCGCCAACCATTCCCTGGTGCTGGCGTCCTATATGGGGCGTGCCAACGCGGCGGTGATCAATCTGCGCGAGCTGTTAAGGACCGGTTGATCCATGGTGCAAGGCCATCCGGTGTTGGATGGTATGAAAAAACAAGGGGGCCTCGGCCCCCTTGATTGCATCGTCGCCAGGATTTAGCCGCCGAAGGTATCGGCGACGATGTTGTTGTACCAACTGTAGGCGTACTGGACCTCGCGCTTGAGCGCGAACTCCGGGGCGTCGGAGGGCGTCAAGCCGCCCGAGCCTTCAACCCCGGCGATGGTCGAGCCATCCTCGCTCAAGCGATAGACGGCGGCGACCGAGATGCCGTAGTCCTTGCCGATGATCGAGTAGCAGGTGTTGACGTAGGCCGGAATGCCGGGTTCCTTGTCATTGAGCATGGCGATCACCGCAGCGGCGGCCACCTTGCCCTGGCTGTTGGCCGAGTAGGCCGATTTCGGCATCGCCGTCGCGATGCAGGCATCGCCGATCACATGAATGCCATTGTGCAAGGTCGACTCGAAGGTCTTCTTGTCCACCGGGCACCAACCGCTGTCGTCGGCGAGCCCCGCATCGAGCGCGATCTGGCCCGCAGCCTGTGGCGGGATGATGTTGATCACGGCGCCTTCAACTTCGTCACCAAAGCTGGTTTCGACCGTCATCGCCTCGGGGTCGACCGAGACCACAGCTGAATCCGGCCCTGGCAACCACTCAATCATGGCGTTCTCGGTGCCAAATCCGTAGAGCCGTTCCCAGCCCTGAGTGAACAGACCCTGCTTCGAGAAGGCCGACTTATTGTCGAAGATCATCACCTTCGACTTTGGTTTGGCCTCTTTGAGATACATCGCGATCTGACTCGCACGCTCGTAAGGACCGGGCGGGCAGCGGAACGGATTCGCGGGCGCGGCAATCACGACCACGCCACCATCGTCCATGGCCTCGAGCTGGCTGCGCAGGATCTTGGTTTGCTCGCCGGCCTTCCAGGCATGCGGCATCTTCTCGGCAGCTTCCTTGCTATAGCCCTCGATCTTGTCATAGAGGAGCGAGATGCCGGGCGCGACCACGGCGCGATCATACGCCAGCTCCTGCCCACCCTCGGTCTTGACCACCTTTTTCTCGGGATCGATGGACGTCGCTTTCTCGAACACGAGGTTGATGCCCAGCGACTTCAAGCCGTCGTAGCCGTGGCGGATCGACTCGAGCTTGCGCTCGCCGCTCAACACCTCGTTGCTCATGTAGCAGGTGTAATACTCCTTGCTCGGCTCGACGATGGTCACGTCGATGCTCTCGTCGGCCATCTTGATGTACTTGGCCGCAGTGGCGCCGCCGGTGCCGCCACCGACAACGACCACCTTCTTGCCCTGGGCGCGGGCGATGTGCGGGAACCCGAATGCACCAACCGCCGCAACGGCTCCGGTGGTCTTGACGAAATCACGTCGATTCATGGTCATCTGCACTCACTCCTGTTTGTAGTCTTGCTGGCTGGCGTAGTAGGCGTAGAGGGCATCGAGTGACTCCTCGCCATGGTCTTCGAGCATCTGGTCGAGCTTGCGGGCCATCTTCTTTGGCGTCATCCGGCGATCCTCGAGGAAGTCTTCCATGGCGTACTTGAGGTACGGGGTCCACTGGCCGGCGAGGATGATGTAATCCTCGACATCGACGAGCGCCTTGCCGCCTTCTTCGTGGCAGTTGGAGCAGAATTTCTCGTGGTAGGCATCGCCGTCGGCGACCAGTGCCTCGTCATAGTTCTGCTCGACGGGTTCGAAGGGCTGTTCCTTGAGGTATTCGCCCATCTGCTCGATCTCGTCCTCGTTATAGCCGCGAGCAATACGGCCCATGATGGTCGAGTAGGTGTCGTCCTCTTGGAAGGCGACCATCATGTCGGAGAACACCAGTGGGTCCATGCCGGCAATACTCGGCGAGGCCGGGCCAACGCTGTTGCCATGGGTGCCGTGGCAGCCAGCGCAGGTATCGACCAGCATCTTGCCACTGGCGATCTCTTCGGTATGGGCACCGGATGACAGGCCGAGGGCAAGCGCCCCGCCTGCAAGAGCCAGTTTCAATGCGTGTTTGGCCATGCTTCCTCCTATGGGGTTTTATGCGAGCGTGGGCGCGGAGGGGGTCTCCGTCCCGATCTGCGCAGACCGGGCTCCTCGTCGCCCGGTTCGCGCATCTTGGTCGAGGCGAGCGCTTGCGCGAGCTAGGGCTGCCTCATGAAGTCGATTGCTTCGGTGTTGTCGGTGGCGCGCGCGAGGTCGGCGGCGGTGTGCCCTTGGGTGTCGGTGAGCGCCGGATCGGCCTGATGCTCGAGCAGTGGGGTAATCATCTCGTTATGGTGGCTGCTGACGGCCTCCATCAGCGCCGACATCCCGTCGTTATCCTGCAGGTTTGGATCAGCGCCCTGTTGCAGCAACATTGTTGCGATCTCGCCAAAGCCGTGATTGACCGCCCACAGCAACGCCGTGGTGCCGGCCTCATCGCGGGCGTTGATCTCCGCATCCAGCGCGAGCAGCGTCTCGACGACCTCGGCATGACCGTGGTCGGCGGCGATGATCAGGGCGGTCGCGCCCTCGTTATCACGCCCGTTGACGTCGGCGCCATGGCGAGCGAGCAGTGAGACGGCCCCTGGATGGCCCTTTTCGGCCGCCTGCATCAGCGCGGTGCGTCCATCCTTGTCGGCGGCCTTGGGGTCGGCGCCACGATAGAGCAGCTGCTCGACGATGTCGTTCAGGCCGTAGCGGGCACTGATCATCAGCGCATCCCAGCCGGCGCGGGTGCGGTCGTGCACATGGGCGCCGCGCTCGATGAGCAGCGCGCTGATGCCGGAATGGCCGTTCTCGGCGGCGAAGGTTAGGGCGGTGCAGCCGGCGGCGGTGCGCGCATTGACGTCCGCGCCGCGCGACAGGAGGAGGGCGACGGTCTCCAGATTGTCACCCTCGACCGCCGTCATCAACGCGGTCTTGCCAAAGGTGCTACTGGCGTTCAGGTCGGCGCCCTGATCGAGCAGATCGGAGACCGCCTCGGTATCGCCGATCATCGCCGCTAGCCGTAGCTCGCGATCGAGGTCGTCGTTGCCGGCGACGGCGGGTGCGGCGACGAACAGGGCGGCGGTGATGACAAATGCGTAAGCGAGCCTAGTCAACATGGTGGGATCCCCTTGCTGGAGCGCGGCGGCGGGCGCCAGCCCCGACAGCTTCAGTCATCACGTGGTTTGAGCGGTTCGTAATGCACGATGCCCTTGTGGCACTCGATGCAGGTCTGGCCGCGCTCCTCGGCACTGGCATGACGCCGGCGCGCCGTGCGGCCTTGCTCGGAGAGATCCATGTTCTTGAACTCGTGGCAGGCGCGGCACTCGCGCGAGTCGCTGCGCTCCATCTTCGCCCAGACCCGCGAGGCCATGTCCCAGCGGTGAGCATCGAACTTCTCCTCGGTGTCGATGGTGCCGAGGATCTCGTGGTAGACATCCTTGGCGGCGATGACCTTGGTGACGAGCTTGGGGATGAACGGTTTTGGCACATGACAATCCGAGCAGGTCGCCTGGATCCCGGACTGATTGCGGAAGTGCAGGCTCTCCTGGTACTCCTCGTAGACTGTTTGCATCGTGTGGCAGGAGACGCAGAACTCCATCTCGTTGGTGTAGGCGATGCCGGTCTCGAAGAGTGCCGTGAAGCCGATGCCGGCGAGAAACAGGGCGCTGACGAGCAGGATCCCCATGCGCCGTCCGCGCTGATGGGGCTTCGCCTCGTCGTGCCGTTTTGGGGTAGGCATGTGAACCCTCGCGAGCTAGTGGTAATCGGTCGCTTGTGGACGCGAGCGGTTGACGCAGTGACCGCCCCGGTCTCGGCTTGGAGAGCTGGTCTCGCGTGGAGGCAGCTCCGTTATCGTTGTTGTCTAGGCACGAATACTACGGTATCGCCATGATTATTGCCAAGTCGCCGAGTCCCAGAGCCGCAGCGCATTGCGCAACCCGGCGCGCTCGAACTGCAGGCGCGAGATACCCTGGCGTCGAATGGCCGCAAGCATGCGCTCGATCTGCTGCTCGGCCTCGAGCCAGTCCTCGACGGCATGGCCCGCCGTGAAGCTGCGGCGCTCGGCCAGATAGTAGGCGGCCACGGCGATCATCTCGCCGCGCTCCTCGGCGCTCGCCACCATGGGTTGATGCTTGTCTCTGTCTTCGGTCATATCGCCCTTGCGTTGCCAAAAAACGGCGAAGAGATCGGCTGGATCGTCCAGATTATGCCAGCCCAATGGCGTTGTCCCGAGCCATTGTGGATGATGAGCATCAAGCCGGCGCGGTACTATGTCGCGCTGATCACGCATGACCACAACGCTCGAGAAGAGGACCGTGCAGATGACTGATGAGAAGCCGTCGCTGTGGCAGCGGCTACAGCCGTTGTTGCAGGCAGTCAAGCGACTCTCCGCCGCTGGCTGGAAACTGGCACTTTATTGGCTGAGTATCGCCGCGCGCGAACTCAAGCGACTCTCCGCCGCTGGTTGGAAGCTGGCGCGTTACTGGCTCGGTATCGCCGTGCGTGAGGCCTGGATTGTGCTGAAGCGGCTACCGATCGCCTCCTACAGCTTCGCTCGGGCCATGGTCAGTGCCGACTATGCGCAACGCCTGACGGATGTCTACATCGACGGCGCATCCCATGCTCCGCCGGTGCGCGCGGAGGCGCCGCCGGCTCCAGCCCCGGCTGCAGTGCTGCAGGAATCCGGACCGGACTCGGCACTGGTGCTGCTGTCGTTATTGCAAAAGGAAGGACGGTTCCTCGATTTCCTCCAAGAGGAGGTGTCCAGCTACTCGGACCCGGAGGTGGGCGCGGCGGCGCGGGTCGTTCACGACGGCTGTCAGCGCGTGCTCAAGGATCACCTCAGTATCGCGCCCGTGCGCGAAGAGCCCGAGGGCAGTCAGGTGACCCTGAACAAGGGCTTCGATCCCGCCGCCGAGCGCCCCACCGGCCAGGTCATCGGCGAGCCGCCGTTCACCGGCGCACTGGTTCACCGTGGTTGGCGTGCGCTCGAGGTACATCTGCCACAGGTGGCGAGCAGTCGTGATGTCCGAATCCTAGCACCGGCGGAGGTGGAGCTGTGAATGCCGCGCGTTATGCCATTGGCATCGATCTGGGAACCACGCACTCGGCGCTCTCCTATGTGGAGACGGCAAAATGCGAGGGCGAGGAAGTCGAACAACGCATCCTGAAGATCCCGCAGCTGACGGCGGCGGGCTCGGTCGAGGAGCGTCCATTGCTGCCGTCGTTTCTCTACCTGCCACACCCGGACGAGCACAAACAGGGTGATCTGACCCTGCCCTGGGGCGGCGATCCGACGCGCGTCATCGGCGAGCATGCGCGTCGGCAAGGGCTGACCACGCCGATCCGGCTGGTGGCGAGCGCCAAGAGCTGGCTCTGTCACCCGGATGTCGATCGCAAGGCCGCGATCCTGCCGCCCGAGGTTCCAGCCGATGTGCCGCAGATCTCGCCGTTCGAGGCCAGCATGCTCTATCTCACGCATCTGCGCGAGGCTTGGAATGGGGCCCATCCCTATGATCCGCTCGAGGAGCAGGAGGTCACCGTCACCGTCCCGGCCTCGTTCGATCCGGCCGCGCGCGAACTGACCGCCGAGGCCGCGAAGGCCGTCGGCATCGAGCACCTGGTGCTGCTCGAGGAGCCACAGGCCGCGCTCTACAGTTGGGTCAACGATAGCCTCGGGCGCTGGCGGCATGATGTGAAGGTCGGTGACATCATCCTCGTGGTCGATGTCGGCGGCGGCACCTCGGACTTCTCGCTCATCGCGGTCACCGAGCAGGCCGGCGCGCTGGAACTGACCCGGGTTGCGGTTGGTGAGCACATCCTGCTCGGCGGCGACAACATGGACCTGACCCTGGCCCATGTGGTGAAGCAAAAGCTGAAGAAGAACGGGGTCGAGCTGGATCGTTGGCAGCTGCAGGCGCTGACCCACGGCTGCCGTCAGGCCAAGGAGGCGCTGCTGGCCGATGCCGATCTGGAGTCCTACCCGATCGTGGTGCCGAGCCGGGGTGCCAAGCTGATCGGCGGCTCGATTCGCACCGAGCTGACCCACGACGAGGTCAGCACCACGCTGATCAATGGCTTCTTCCCCGAGGTCTCGGTCGACGAGCGCCCGGCCCAGCGCGCGCGGGGGGCGCTGACCAAGGTTGGCCTGCCGTTCGCCCAGGATCCAGCGGTGACGCGGCATCTGGCGGCCTTCCTTGGCAAGCAGGCGGGCGCGACCGAAGACCTTGAAGGCTTTGTCGAGCACGCCCATTGGGCGAGCTTCCTGCATCCCACTGCGGTGCTCTTCAACGGCGGCGTCTTCAATGCCCAGGTCTTGCGCGATCGGGTGCTGCATGTGCTCAATCAATGGCTCGCTGGCGAGGATGCGCCACCCGCCCGGTTGCTCGCGGCCCATGACATGGATCTGGCCGTGGCGCGCGGCGCGGCCTTCTATGCCTACGCGCGCACGCATGGCGGCGTGCGGATCCGTGGTGGCACCTCGCACTCGTACTATGTCGGCATCGAGCGCAGCATGCCGGCGATCCCCGGCATGGAGCCCGAGCTACACGCGCTCTGCGTGGTGCCGTTCGGCCTCGAGGAAGGCAGCGAGCCGGTGGTGCCGCCGCAGGAGTTCGGGCTGGTGGTCGGTGAGCCGGTGCGCTTCCGCTTCTTCGGCTCCAGCGTTCGACGCGAGGATCAGGTCGGCGATCTGCTCGAAGAGTGGTCGGAGGATGAACTCGAGGAATTGGAAGAGATCCAAACCAGTCTGCCCGCCGACAAGCTCAAGCGCAGCGAGGTCGTCCCGGTGCGGTTGCAGGCCGAGGTGTCCGAGGTCGGCACCTTGGAGCTGACTGCGATCCCGACCAACGTCAAAGCCGACGGCGAGGCGTCGGATTGGAAGGTGTCGTTCAATACGCGCGGTTCACACTAAGCCGTCAATGGCCTGGTTCGCGACGAACACGGCGAGCGCCAAGAGCAGGATGGCGAACAGCCGGTCGATGCGCGCGGCATGGCGCTCCAGCGCCGGCAGCAGGCCGGCGCGCACGACCACGAGCACGACCGCAGCATACCAGAACGCGTCGATGCCACCGATGGTCAGCACCATCACGGCCTTGGCGGTGAGATCCTGACTGGCGTTGGTGAAGGGCGCGAACAACGCCAGCATGAACACCGCGAGTTTCGGGTTCAGGAAGGCGATCATGAACCCATCGCGCGCGCTCGATCCTCGACTCGGGCGCGGGCTCGAGCGCACCGGCGCGTTGCCCTCGGGCGTGGGTAGGCGGGCGCGAGGGTGCAGGGCGCCCGTGGCGAGAAACACCAAATACCCGGCTGCAGCCAGTTGCAGCAGGGCGAACAACAGTGGCGAAGAGGCCACCACCGCCGCCAGGCCGGCGACGGTGAGCAAGGCGTAGAGCCCGACGGCGAGCCCATGGGCGAGGGCCGCCGCGAGCCCGGCACCGCGACCACCGCGCAACAGGCTGCCGAGGACGACCGCGAGGCTCGGCCCCGGCGTCATCGCGCCGAGTAGGCAGAGCAGGGCGAGAGAAAGCCAGGCTTCGAGCGTCATGTTAGTGATGAATCCATGAATATCAGACAACCCGCAGGCCGAGGCCGCCGATGCCGATTGATCCCCACGCCATTCGTGCGCACTTTCCGATCCTGAGCCAAACGTTCGGGGCGCATCCGCTGGTGTTTCTCGACAGTGCCGCCAGCACCCAGCAGCCAACGGCGGTTATCGACGCGGTCGCCGACTATCATCGCTGCCGGCATGCCAATATCCATCGCGCGGTCTACCGGCTCTCCCAGGGCGCGACCCGAGACTACGAGGAGGCGCGCGCGACGGTGGCCCGGTTCATCAACGCCGCCGAGCCGGCTGAATGCCTGTTCACCCGTGGCACCACCGAGTCGATCAACCTGGTCGCCGCAACCTGGGGACGCGCCAATCTGCAGCCCGGCGACGAGATCATCCTCTCGACGCTCGAGCACCATTCCAACATCGTGCCCTGGCAGCTTGCGGCGCAGGCCACCGGGGCGCGGATCAAGGTCATCCCGATCAACGAGGCCGGTGAGCTGGATCTGGACGCCTATCGCCGTCTGCTCTCATCGCGCACGCGGATGGTCGCGGTCAACCACATCTCGAACGCGCTCGGCACCATCAATCCAGTGCGCGAGATCATCGCCGAGGCCCATGCCGCCGGCGCGCTGACCCTGATCGACGGCGCCCAAAGGGTCGCTCACGGCCACACCGATGTGCAGGCACTGGATGCCGATTTCTACGCCTTCTCCGGCCATAAGCTCTACGGCCCGACCGGGATCGGCGTGCTCTACGGAAAGCGTCATCTGCTCGAGGCCATGCCGCCCTATCAGGGTGGCGGCGACATGATCGAGCAAGTGCGCTTCGAGGGCAGCACCTATGCCGGGTTGCCGAACCGCTTCGAAGCTGGCACGCCGAACATCTCCGGTGCGGTTGGGCTGGGGGCGGCGATTCGCTGGATCGAGGCGATCGGGCTCGCGCGGATCGGTCCCTATGAGCAAGGTTTGCTCACCTACGCGACCGAGCGGCTGCGCGCGATCCCAGGGCTGGTGCTCAAGGGCACGGCGGCGAGGAAGAGCGCCGTGCTCTCGTTCGTGCTCACCGATCCACCGGTCTCCACGCTCGATGTGGGCACCCAGCTCGACCTGCGCGGGATCTGCATCCGCACCGGCCATCATTGCTGTCAGCCGTTGATGGAACGCCTCGGCCTGGCCGGGACCGCGCGCGCCTCGCTGGCGCTCTATAACGATCGAGACGATATCGACCGGCTGGCCGATGCGCTCGGCGCGATCATCGAGCGCGCGCAGGTTGCCGCATCAGCGGCTGCTGAGTCCACCTCCAGAGCGGCTGGCGCACGGTTGAGCAGCGGGCCAGGACAGGAGTCTAGGCAGCAGTCAGGGCAGGAACCAGGGACAGGCGCGGCTGTTCAGCCCTATCCGCCCGCAACCGCCGACTCCCCCGAGGCGGCGGCTGATGTGCTCGCTGCGGATTTCGAGCTGCTGCCAGATTGGCCGACCCGTCATGAGTATCTGATCGAACTCGGCGATCGGTTGCCGCCGATGCCGGCGGCGATGAAGACCGATACGACCCGCGTTGAGGGTTGCCAGAGCACCGTCTACCTGGCGGCTCGCGTGAGGCCGGGCAGCGTGGATGTGATCGAGTTCCTGGCTGATAGCGACGCCAATATCGTGCGCGGGCTGATCGCGCTGCTCGAGCAACTCTGCTCGGGTCAGCGCGCGGCGGCCATCCTCGCGTTCGATCTGGACGCCTTTTTCAGCCGCATCGGGCTAGATGCCCATCTGAGCCTGTCGCGA
This sequence comes from Halochromatium sp. NSM3, assembly GCF_059621085.1. Lineage (NCBI taxonomy): Bacteria > Pseudomonadati > Pseudomonadota > Gammaproteobacteria > Chromatiales > Chromatiaceae > Halochromatium > Halochromatium sp. NSM3. The sequence goes on from NZ_JCAQIA010000021.1 coordinate 44,298, forward strand.
CGCAACGGCTTGGCGGCGATGGTGCAGCGTCTGCGGTCGCTGGCGCGCCGATATGCTCATTAAATTGGCATTGTTTCTAACGCGCACTTCCGTCAACCTTGCGGCTTGACTGGTGACCTCTTTGTTGATCGCTCTGTGCAACGATTCGCCCTGTGTTTGCTGCTATTGGCCCTCTTGGCCCTAGCCGCGCTGCCGCTGATGGGCGCAAGCGCCGCGCCGGACGCTGAACGCCCGGTGCGGCTCTGTGTCGATCCGGCCTGGGCACCCTTCGAGTACCTCGACAAGCAAGGCTGGCACCAAGGGATGGCGGCCGACTACTGGCAGCGCATGACCGAGCGTGTCTGGCTGCGTACCGAGATCGTGCCGACTGAGTCTTGGGAGGAATCTCTCGACAAGGCCAAGCAGCGCGAGTGCGATGTGCTCACCCTGGCCATGAAGACCCCGGACCGCAGCGCATATTGGCTGTTCACCGAGCCTTACGTCAGCTATCCATTCGTCTTGGCCACGCGCAGCGAGGCGCCCTCGGTCAGCCGCCTGGAAGAGGTTGCGGATAAGACACTGGCGGCGGTGAAGGGCTACGCCTACACCGAGCTGGTTCGCGAGCGCTATCCACGGATTCGATTTATCGAGGTCGAGAATATCACCGAAGGCCTGGAGCGAGTCCGGCGCGGTGAGGCCTACGGGCTGATCGACTCACTGGCCACCGTGGCCTTCGCGATTCAGCAGGTCCAGCTCCACGAGCTGAAGGTGGCCGGCCGGTTTGCCGATCGCTGGGACTTGGCGATCGCTGTGCGTAACGATCGTCCAGAGTGGCTGCCGTTCTTCGATGCCATGGCGCAAACACTGACCGCAGAAGACCGTCGCGAGGTCGAGAATCGTTGGCTGGCGGCCTGGATAGAATCGCCACCCGATTTTCGCTGGCTGTGGGCCTCATTGGTGATCCTGGCATTGTCGGCGCTGCTGGCCGGCTTTTTCATCTGGCGGCACCGGCAGTCGAGCCAGGAAACAGCGCTGCTCGAGCAACTGAATGCGGCGCTGACGGAGGCGCGCGACCGCGCCGAGCACTCCGAGGCGCGCTACGCGGAGCTGGCGAAACAGAGCCGGAGCTATGCCTGGGACGCCGACGACAACGGCTATTACACCGATGTCTCGGATTCGGTCGAGACGGTGCTGGGGTATCAGCCCGAGGATCTCATTGGGCGCCCGTTTTGGGACATCATGCCGGCCGAAGAGCGCGACCACATGCGCGACCTGGGACTCGCCATGATCCGCGAAGGCCGTTGCCTCGCCGGGTTCGAGAATCAGGTCGTCGACTGCAACGGTCGACGACTTTGGGTTTCTACCAGCGGCATGCCGATCCACGACTCGTCTGGTCAGATCATCGGTTTTCGCGGCATCGATATCGATGTCGACGAACGCCGCCAGCAGCGGGATCTGCTGCAGCATTACGCCTTCTACGACGGGCTCACCGAGATCGCAAACCGGCGCCTGTTCCTCGAACGCCTAGACGCGGCGATTGCGCACTTTGGCCGCCACGGACTGAGCGTTGCGGTGCTGGCGTTCGATCTCGATCACTTCAAGTCCGTGAACGACACCTATGGTCATGCGGCCGGCGACGCGTTGCTGTGCCAGTTTACGACGCTGGCGCAAAGCTGTTTGCGACGCGGTGATCTCCTTGCGCGACTCGGCGGCGAGGAATTCGCCGCGCTCTTGTTCGAGACCGGTCCCGAGGGCGCTATGCAAACCGCAGAGCGTATCCGTGCCGTCGTTGCCGCAGAGCCAAGGATCTTTGAATCTCATCGGATCGCACTCACCGTCAGTATTGGTGTCACCTGCATCAGGGAGAACGATAGCCCCGAGTCACTCTTGGCGCGCGCCGACGCCTCACTCTACGCAGCGAAGCAGGCCGGGCGGAATCGCGTCGTCATCCACGACAGCGATCAGCCGGCCGCCGAACTCGCCTGAGCCGCGCCCGAGCTGCTTGTCCATCACGCCAGCCTCATGGCCGAGGAGCATTGGGTAGGGCCGCTTGCGTATCTGCGGCATGCCGTCGATATCGGCGACGTAGACGATGCCGGCTGCGTCCAGAGTGCTGGATTCATCTGGCTGAGGAATCTTGGTCATCAGGTTGGGGGTTTGCTTCGTTCTTCGATGTCTTCGACGTCCTCATGCCACAGGTCGAAGAGTGGACCTGCCTCCCAACCTTGGACATCTGGGCGGCCATCAAGCCAGTCAGTGACCTTGGCGAATCGTTCTTCAGGGTTGTCGGAGGATCTGCCGAGTTCGACGATGACGTTGATTTGGTCTTCCGACATGCCTCCGCCGCAGTAGCACCCATTGCCTTCGATCGCCTCAAGGATGAACGCATCCTGAAACGCGTCGGCGTTTGCCTTAGTGTTGCGAGTGGCAATGAGCTGTCGTCCCCACTCAGTGAACTCAGCAAGGTGTTTCTTCTTACGCAGTCTGCGCTTCATGCTCTCAAGTCGGCATCTGCATGATTGGGTCTATATCGTACACTAGGCGGCTATTCTGGCTTGACCATGCGCGTGATAAGGATGTCATGCCTCGCCAAAACCACCGCCGCCCGGCGTTTGCAGCACGAAGACATCGTTTGGCGCGACGGAGTGCGTATCGGCGCTCTCGAGCGGCTCGATGCTCCCGTCCACGCGCTCGATCCAGTGGCGACCGCAGGCGCCCGGCTCGCCGCCGGCGAGGCCGAAGGGCGGAACCCGTCGGCGATTGGCGAGGATGCCGACGTCCATCGGCTCCAGGAAGCGGATACGCCGCTCGACGCCATCGCCGCCACAGTGGCGACCATGGCCGCCCGAGCCGCTGCGGATGGCGAAGGATTCCAGCCGCACCGGAAAACGCCACTCCAGCACCTCGGGGTCGGTCAGGCGCGAGTTGGTCATGTGCGTCTGCACGGCAGCGGTGCCGTCGAAGTCGGGGCCGGCACCGGAACCGCCGCAGACGGTCTCGTAGTATTGAACGCGCGCGTTGCCAAAGGTGGTGTTGTTCATGGTGCCTTGGGCTGCGGCGAGCACGCCGAGGGCGCCATAGAGGGCATCGGTGATGGCCTGGCTGGTCTCGACGTTACCGGCGACCACTGCGGCCGGATAGCGCGGGTTGAGCAGCGAGCCCTCGGGGATGATCAGCTCGATCGGCTTGAGGCAGCCTTCGTTCAGCGGGATCGCGTTCGCGACCAGGGTGCGGAAGACATAGAGCACGGCGGCGTGACAGATGGCGGCCGGGGCATTGAAGTTGTTGGGTTGTTGTGGGCTGGTACCGGTGAAGTCGACGCGCGCCTGGCGCCGCTGCCGATCGATCGAGATCGCCACCGCGATCACCGCGCCGTCGTCCATCTCAACGCTGAAACGCCCCGGCTTCAGTGCGTCGATGACGCGACGCACCGATTCTTCCGCATTGGATTGGACATGGCCCATGTAGGCCTGCACGGTGGCGAGGCCAAAGTGCTCGACCATCTTCAGCAGCTCCTCGACACCCTTGGCGTTGGCTGCGATCTGCGCCTGCAGGTCGGCGAGGTTTTGCTCGGGGTTGCGCACCGGGTAGGGGCCCGCGTTGAGCAGCGCCATCACCGCCTCGCGCTGGAAGATGCCGCGCTTGACCAGCCTGAGGTTGTCGATCAGCACGCCTTCCTCGTCGACGCTCCGCGAGCGCGCCGGCATCGAGCCGGGGCTGATGCCGCCGATATCAGCATGATGGCCGCGACTGCCGACATAGAACAGGATCTGCTCGCCAGCGGCATCGAACACCGGCGTGATGACGGTGACATCGGGCAGATGGGTACCGCCGTTGTAGGGTGCGTTCAGCGCATAGACATCGCCCGGCGCCATGCGGCCAGCATTCTGCCGGATCACCGCGCGCACACTTTCACCCATGGAGCCGAGGTGCACCGGGATATGCGGGGCATTGGCGACTAGGGCGCCATCGGGGTCGAACAGGGCGCAGGAGAAATCGAGCCGCTCCTTGATGTTGACCGAGAAGGCGGTGTTCTGCAGCCGGTAGCCCATCTGCTCGGCGATCGACATGAAGAGATTGTTGAAGACCTCGAGCATCACCGGATCGCAGTCGGTGCCGATCGCTCGGGCTCCGGTGCGGGCCTCGACCCGTTGCAGCAGCAGATGGCCGAGTTCGGTCACGTCGGCCTGCCAGCCCGGCTCGACCACTGTGGTGCCGGTCTGCTCGACGATGATCGCGGGGCCGGCGATGCGGTTGCCCGAGTGCAAGGCAGTGCGCTCGAATAGCGGGGTTGGATGCCAGCCGCCGCCGCTGAAGACCGAGACGGTCGCGCTCGGTGGCGGAACGGGCCCCTTTGATGCCTTCGGCACTGAGGTGGAGCCTTCGGCCTTGCCGATGGCTTCGACGGCGACGTTCGCCGCAATCAGCGGTGTGCCGGGCATCAGGAAGCCGAAGCGCGCGCGATAAGTGGCCTCGAAGGTGCGCGTGATCTCTGCGGCGAGTCCTGCCGAGCTTGCTTCGTTTCCGTTGCTGCTACCGATAGCGGTGTTGTGGTTGCCATCGCTGCCGATACTGCCGCTCTTGCCAATATCCTTCCGGCTTTTACTGACGCTCGCGTAGCTGCTGCTTTCATTGCCGTGACGACCAAGGTCCACCTCAAGCGCGGTGTCCGATCCTTGATAACGCAGATGCAGCCGGCAGCGCAGCTCGATGCGCTCGGGCGGGATCGATTGGGCGTGCAGCTCCTGCTCGGCCTCGGCTGCGATCGCATTGAGCGCCGCCGCCAGCTCGCCGCTGTCGAGCGCCTCGTCCAGCGGCTGCTCGAGCGAGCGCTCGCGCAGCGCGCGCACCTCGGCGAGCCCCATGCCGTAGGCCGAGAGCACGCCGGCGAGCGGATGCAGCAACACGCGCGGCATGCCAAGCGCGTCGGCCACCGCGCAGGCATGCTGGCCGCCGGCGCCGCCGAAGCTGACCAGGGTGTAGTCGCTCACGTCATAGCCGCGCTGCACCGAGATGGTCTTGATCGCATTGGCCATGTTCTCGACCGCGATGCGCAGGAAGCCCTCGGCGACCTGCTCTGGGCTGGTCCAATCGCCGGTTGCCCTGGCAACCTCATCGGCCAGTGCGCTGAACGCGGTCTGCACCGCATCTAGATCGAGCGGCTGATCCTGCGTCGGCCCGAACACCGCCGGAAAGAAGCCCGGCTGCAGCTTGCCGAGCATCAGGTTGCAGTCGGTCACCGCGAGCGGTCCTCCGTGCCGGTAACAGGTCGGCCCCGGATCGGCGCCGGCACTCTCCGGTCCGACCCGATAGCGTGCGCCGTCGAACTGGCACAGCGAGCCGCCGCCAGCGGCGACGGTGTGGATCTGCATCATCGGCGCGCGCAGGCGCACGCCGGCGACCGGGGTCTCGAGGCTGCGCTCGAGGCTGCCGGCGTAGTGGGCGACATCGGTGGAGGTGCCGCCCATATCAAAGGTGATCAGGCGATCGAAACCGGCCTGGAGTGAGGTCTCGACCGCGCCGACGATGCCGCCAGCTGGGCCGGAGAGGATCGCGTCCTTTCCTTGGAACAGGTGCGCATCGGTCAGTCCGCCATGCGATTGCATGAACTGCAAACGCACCTTGTCAGCGCCCTGGCCAAGTTGCGATTCGACCTGATCGACATAGCGTCGCAGCAACGGCGAGAGATAGGCGTCGACCACGGTGGTGTCGCCGCGACCGATGAGCTTGATCAGCGGGCTGGTCTCATGGCTCGTGGATATCTGGGTAAAACCGATCTCCTTGGCGAGCGTCTTGATCCGTTGCTCGTGCTCGGGGTAACGGTAGCCGTGCAGACAGAGGATGGCGATGGCGCGGATGCCGTCGCGGTGGGCCTGTTCCAAGCGCGGGCGTAGCGCATCGAGATCGAGCGGAATGACCAGGCGGCCATCGGCGCCGACGCGTTCGGTGACCTCTTCGACGCGCTCGTAGAGCATCTGCGGCAGTCGAATCTGACGCTCGAACAGCTGCGGGCGAGCCTGATCGCCGATGCGCAGCGCGTCGCGGAAACCGCGCGTGACCAGCAGCAACACGCGATCGCCCTTGCGCTCGAGGAGGGCGTTGGTCGCGACTGTGGTACCCATCTTCACCGCCTTAATGGCCGCGCTCGGCAGTGGCTCCTCCGGTGCCAACGCGAGCAGCCGCCGAATGCCTTGGATGGCTGCATCGGTGTAGGCTTCGGCGTTCTCGGAGAGCAGTTTTTGCGTCACCAGTTGACCATCCGGGCGGCGGCCGACGATGTCGGTGAAGGTGCCGCCGCGGTCGACCCAGAATTGCCAGCCTGTTTCCTGCCGCGTCTGCTGCTCCTGCTGCACCTGCTTCTGCTGCGCTTGCTTCTGCGGCGGCTGCTCCTGCTGCGACGGCGGATAGCGCGGGGTTGAATCGGCTGGGCTCATCGTCTTTTCCCGGGTTGTATACTGGGTTTTGGCCGTCACTGTCTGAGCGATGCGATTTTATCCATGCCATTTGCCCGATAATTCAGGTGGTTCTCACCCATGTCTGATCTCACTCCCGATGAACGTCTGACCCTGACCCAGCGCACCATGAGTTTGCTCGAAAGCTGGAACCTATCCGCGTCGGACATAATGGTCCTGCTACAGCTGCCCGAGAGCGTGAAGGCTCGTCATATCGCGCGTTTTCGCGAGGAAGAGCCATTCCCCGATACTGTCGAAGTCAACCGCCGGGTGACCTATCTGCTGCGCATCGAAGAGGCCTTGCAGACCTATTTTCCACGTAATCCAGAGATGCGTGACTTGTGGGTGAAGCGCGGCAACAAACAGTTCGGCAAGCGCGCGCCGGTGGCGGTGATGGTGGAGGACGGCGAGAGCGGTCTGATCTCGGTGCTGTCGCATCTCGACTGTACCTTCGCCTGGGATCTGACCGGCTCCAAGACGGAATACGAGGTGGCCGGTTAAGCGCCGCTCGAACGCGGGTTGAGCGCTGGCAGCCGAGCGCGTTGCAGCCGGTTGCCGAGGAGACCGCGCAAAGCCCCCCAGCCTGGCCGCAGCGCGCGGCGCAGTTCGCGCTTCCAGCGTTTCAGATCCAGCTCGCCGCCATTGTAGAGCGCCTGGTCGAGCTGTTGGATCAAGGCGCGCAAACGCTCCCCATCGGCCCCCGGTCGTAAGCGCAGGAGGCGATCGGCCATGCGCGGCAGAGACTCGCGTGTCGGCGTGAGCAGGTTCCGAGAGGCGCTGCGTTGGAAGCGCAGCGCCCATTCGCTGGCGCTGTCCGCGTCCTCGGCATCGAGCGCGCAACGATAGACACGCATGCTCGCGGGCATGAGCGCCGCAAGCCGCACGCGCGAGTGACGCCAGAGGGCGGTGGTTGGCGGGCGTGGGTCGAGCCGGCGCAGTCCTTGCCGCAGTGCTTGGCCGAGTCGCGCACCGATGCGCGGAGCGACCTGCGTAAGACGCGCCCGCGCACGGGTTTCTGACCAGCGCGCCTGCGCCTCGGCCCGCGTCTCGCGCCGCATCTCGCCCTGGGCGCCAGGCCCCCGCAACCGATACCAGACGCCGGCCCAGTAACCGATCAGCAGCAGCAGGATGCCGCCTACCGGGAGCCAGAACCAGGTCCACCCCTCGCTGTCGCCGCTGATGGCAGCCGAGCCGCGTCCAAAGCCGAAGGGCCCGGCCTCTCCGGCGACCGAGAGGGTTCGGATCGGCACCCCCGAACGCTCGTGCCGGTCGTGCTCGACGTTCCACCAGTTGACCCGCATTTCGGGGAGCTGGAGACGGCCACCGGAGTAGGGCACCAGGGTGTAGACCTCGGTTCGGGTGCCCTCGAGCGTGCGTCCGTCGTCGCTGAGCCGTGTCTCGACGCGGGTCTGCTCGGGATAGGCGCGGAAATCGCTGGAGGCGAGCATCGACGCCAGGCTCGGCAGCTGGTTGCCCAAGCCGCCGGTGGCCTGCAGGCGCAAGGTCAGTGTGGTTGGCCGGCCTTCGGTGAGGGGCGCCGTATCATCCAGCTTGCGGGTCAGCCGTAAGACCCGCAATGGCAGCCAGGGCTGCACCGTAGCGACCACTGGGCGGACCTCGAGCCGGCTGGGTGCGGCGGCAACCGCCGAGAATGGTACGCCGCCGGCGAGGGTGCCCGAGACCTTGAAGGGGCCGATCTCGAGCATGCCGGCACGCAGCGGCGTCAGTGCGAGCAGATAGCTGTTGACGATCTGTCGCGCTCGGCCGCTGCCGCGCACACTGGTCGTTGGTCCCTCGATCTCCTCGAGCAGAATCGCGTCGAAGCCAGAGAGTTCTGGCGAGGCCGTGGCCAGATTGCCGGAACTCAGAACGTCGAGCCGCACCAAGATCGGCTGCTGGACATAGGCCCTGTGCTCCAGCAGCGCGACCTCCAAGGACGGGCGCTCAACGGAGCGACTGCGCTGTCCATAGGGGTCGTAGCCGCCGGAGGTGCTCGGATAGGGGCCTGGGTACGCGCCTGGATAGCCGCCTGGCGGGGTGGCGCCGGGATAGGGCCTGGGGACGGATGGCCAGTATCCGCCCTGTGGATAGCCCGCTGACGATCGTTGTTCCGAGGTTGACGCGGGTGGGGTGCCGCGCTCATTGGTCGGCGGCCTAGGGCGGAAGGTCCACGGATTGACCGGTTGTTGCGGGTAAGCCTGAGCTAATCGGGGCTGGTTCGGATCGAGACTTGGCAGACCCTGCGCTGCTGCGCCGGCACTCCAGCCGAGCAGCAGCGCCATTGCCAGCACGATGAACAAACGCCTCTGGCAGGGGCCCTGATGGGGACGATGGGCCGCAGCTACCATGGTCGAGGCTCCTGCAAGCGACCACCACTCTCGCGCAGATGTCGCGCTTCTTCGAGCCGGAATTGATTGCGCATCAAGCGGGTAGGATCGCCCTCGACCTGCTGCAGGCGTTGTTCCATGACGGCACTGCCGGCACCGATCGCGGCTTCGCCATCGAGGCTGGGTTGGTCGCTCAAGCCCTTCTCGGGGTCCAATGTCTGCCAGGGCTGGGCACCCCGCTGATCGAAGCGATCGATAGTTTTGGCGGCTTGGTCCGCAGCGCCGAGGTCGGGGTTGGCTGCGTCGCCGGCGGCGCCGGCGGCGCCGGTGTCACCGAGGTCCTCGGTATCTCCGGGAGCGTTGTCGGCAGCGCGCTCCTCGTCATCACCTCCGGCACTGGACTGCTCGGGCTCCTCCTGTGACTCGGTCGCGTCTGCCTGCTCATCGGTTGAGTCGCGTTCCCCAGCCTGATCTTGCGACTCCTGTCCTTGTTCCGATGGGCCTGATTGGCGGCTATCGCCGGTTTCACCGGCCTTGCGATCCTCACTGTCCTCGCCGCTCTCGCCGTCGGCGTTCTTATCGCTGTCTCGTCCATCGTCGCCGGTGCCATCTGCGCCGCTGCTTTCGGCGGTCTCGGCGTGCTCGTCGCCTTCGGCATCCTCTTGCGGATCGCGTGGCTCGTCACCGTTGCGCTCACCGTCCGATCGTGACCCGGCCTCGGATGCGGCGTCCTCGGTCTGATTCTGATCTTGGGCCTCGCCTTGTTGCTCGCCCGCGTCCGATGACTGCTGACCCTGTTGCTGACCTTGCTGCTGCTCGTCCTGCTGTTCATCGCCTTGCTCCTGTGGCGATTGCTCATCCTGTTGCTGTTCTTCTTGCTGTCCTTCCTGCTGTTCGCCAGACTGCTCTTGCGATGATTCCGCAGATTGCTCCTGCTCGCTGGCCTCTTGCGGCTGGGATTGCTCGGACGACGCATCGCTCGCTTCAGTTTCATCCTGTGCATCGGAGGCAGCTTCTTGCTCCGAAGCATCCTCCGAGGCCAGCTCAGTCTCTGACGTATCCTCCGGCACATCCTCTGGCTCGGGCTGCTGTTCCTCGGCGAAGGCCTCTTGCTCAAGACGTGCCAGGTGCGCGCGTGCGAGCGCTAAATTGTGCAATGCATCGTCGTGCGTCGGCTCGGCGCTCAGCACCCGCTCGTAGGCGCTCACCGCGCCGGCGTAGTCGCCCTGGACAAAGCGCGCGTTGCCCAGGTTGTAGTGTGCCGTGGTGCGCACTGCGGCCCGCTGCGGCTCGGCGAAGGCGGCCTCGGCCTCGGCGTAACGACCGGTGCGATAGAGCGCGGTCCCGCGTCGGAATGGATCACTGAAGGCTGCGGCGGCCGTTGCATAGGCGCCATCCTCATAGGCCGCGATTGCCTCTTGTTCGGCATTGCTGAACCAGCCGGCCTGCGCCGGGTTCGTGGCGGCGAGCAGGGGTATTGCGAGCAGGAAGAGCGCGGCGAGCGGGACGACTCCAGATCCGCGCTTGGGGCCGAGCCAGTCCCGGAATCGGGGGAGCAACAAGAGCAACAGCAGCACGACTGGGAGATAGAAGCGCTCATGCCAGACGCGGGTGCGATCGGTGCTCGCCGCCGCTGGCAGCCGCCCCTGAGCGGCCACCTCTAGGATCGCTTGGGTATCGGCATCTCGATAATCGGCGCGCTGGTAGAGACCCCGACCGACGGCGGCCAAGGCTTGGAGCTGGGCTTCGTTGAGCCGGGTACGAACCGGGACGCCGTTCGGATCAACGAGCGCTCCGCGCTCACCCGGCACCTCGGCGCCTGCCGGTGTGCCGACGCCGAGCACATGCAGTGGCATGCCTCGTTCGGCCAGTGCGCGGACCTGCTCTTCGAGTCCGGCTTCATCGAAGTCGCCATCCGAGATCAGCACCATCGCCTTGGCGCTGTCCGCCGGTAGGGCGTCCAGCAGTTGCTCGGCGCGCTCGAGCGCGGTCTGGAGTCGACTGCCCTGGAGTTGCGCAAGCCCGCTCGACAGCGCTGGCAACGCCAGCAGCAGCGCGCGGCTGTCCTCGGTCACCGGGGAGATGACATGCGGCACCGAGGCGAAGGCGATCAGCCCAAGGCGCAGCCTGCGATTCTGGATGATCAGATCCTGGATCTCCTGGCGCGCTCGGCCAAGCCGGCTCGGGGCCGTATCGGTGGCGTCCATCGAGCGTGAAATATCCAAGAGGATCAGTAGATTGTCGCCGGGATGAAAGAGTTGCACCGAGGCGTAGTCCCAGCGCGGCCCGGCCATCGCCGTCAGCAACAGCAGCCAGAGCAGGGACCATGTCAGGAAACCTCCCCAACGCTCGCCGCGCCTGAGTGTCCGCGCCCCCGTGAGGTAGGGCAGCAGATGGGCATCGGCGTAGCGATGGATGGCGCTCTGCGCCGCCTTGGCGGCACTGCGCCAGCGCCAGAACGCCACCAGGGGCAGTGCCAGCAGGCCCAGGAACCAATACGGCTGAGTGAAGTGGAAACCGCTCTCAGGCATCGTTCGCCCTCCGTCGCACGCGCCTTCGGCCCTCTGGGAACAGACCGAGCGCGAGCAGCGCCAGCAGGCCGAGCGCGAGAGGCCAGCGATAGAGCGGCTCGGGCAGGAAGACGGTGCGTGTCTCCGATTCGGTCTTCTCCAACTCGCCGATGCGCTCCGAGATCTCCCGCAGCGCGCTCGTATTGGTGGCACGGAAATAGGCACCACCGGTGATGTCGGCGATCCGGCTTAAGGTGTCTTCGTCCATGGTGAGATCGTCCCAGTACTCGATCTTGCCCTGATGCAGAATCGGGATGCGCGCCTGTTTGCTGCCGACCCCGATCACATAGATGCGGATACCGGCCAGCCGGGCGAGGTCGGCGGCCTCGAGCGGTTGGAAGCTGCCCGCCGTGTTATCGCCATCGGCAATCAGGATCATCACGCGCGAGCCTTCCGGGCGCTGACGTAGCTTCTTGACGCCGAGCGCAATGGCATCGCCGAGCGCGGTGCTACCGCCGGCGATACCCGGCACCACGCCCTCGAGCACGTGTTGCACCGCATGGCGATCGATGGTCAGCGGCGAGAGCACGAAGGCCTCGGTGCCGAAGAGGATCAGTCCGACCCGGTCGCCGGCGCGCTCGTCGATGAAACGTCCCATGACGCTCTTGACCACCTGCATCCGGTTCACCTGCTGGTCGCGGTCGCGGTCGCTGAAGTCGAGGGCATCCATCGAGTGCGAGGCATCGACCGCGAGCATGACATCGTAGCCTGGGGTGCTGACCTCGGTATGCGGCACCAGCCATTGCGGGCGCATCAGCGCCACGACCAGGGCCGCCCAGAGCAGGTAGAGCAGCACGCGACCGAGGCCGCTGGCCAGATCAGGGCCTGGGCGTCGTGCTCGGTAGGCGTGCTCAAGCGCCGCGAGCTGGGGATGCAAGAGGGTGGTGCGCTGAGCGTCGCCCGGTTGCTCGGTGTTGTTGGCGGCGCTGTTGGTCGCGTTGGGTTGGCGCGGCCAGAGCCAGGGCAGCACGAAGGGCAGGGGCAGCAGCAGGCCGAACCAGGGCCAGGCGAACTCGAAGGCGGTCATCGGCCCCTCTCCGTCGATGGGCTGCGCATGTCGCACGCGGGGCGAACCATAATCCAGCGCTCGGTGGCCGTGATCAGCCGCTCGAGCTGTCGTTCTTGCTCGCGTGTGGCCTCGGCATCGGCCGCCGGGCCGGGCGTCTCGGGGGCATAGGGCGCGTGGATCAAGCGCTGGCCCTGATGGCGCCAGTCGAAGCCGTCCGGATCGTGCGCGCTCAGCCACGCGAGCCAGGCCGAGCCATGGAGCCCAGCACAGGCGGCTCGTCCATGGCGCGCCATGGCAATGCGTTTGAGCAGCTCGGCGAGCTGGGACAGGCGGGTTTTCAGGCTCGCCTCGCGTCGGCGACGCAGGCGCTGCAGCTCGCGGCGGGCGTCCCAGCGCCAGTCGCCGATGTGCAGCAGTGGCAACGCTGGCAGCCATATCCGGACGTGACGATAGCGCCAGATCAGCGCCGCGAGGGCGACAAGCAGCAACAGGACCAGCCACCAGCCCGGCGCCAGCGGCCACCAGGGGTGGCCGAGGCTGTCGTGGATGTCGCGCAGTGGTCGCAGATCAGGATTCAATCGTTATGCCGCTCTTGGCTCTTGGCTTTTCTTTTGGCGCTTGGTCGGTTGGGTGATCGCAGCCTCTCGGCTCATGCCCTAGACCGCGCGCGAGCGTGCGCGTTGCTCAAGGCTGGCGATCAGGCTGCGATGGATGTCTTGTTCGGTATGGATCGGCATCAGGATGAGATTCAAACGGTTAGCGAGCGCCGACAGGGTCTGGCGGCGTTGTTCCCAGGCCTTGCGATAGACCTGCCGGGCTTGCTCGTCATCGGTATCGATGACGAGCAAACGGCCATCGGTGCCACGGAAGCTGACCTGACCCATCGCCGGGATCTCGCGATCGGCCGGATCATCGACCGGAATCAACACCACCGAGCTGCGCTGCCTGAGGTTGCCGAGCACCGATTCCAGATCGCGCACCTCGCGGTTGAAGTCAGCGATGACAAAGATCAGCGAACCGGTCGGCAGGCCACGGGCGGCGCGCTTCAGCGCCCCGGCCAAGCAATCGATCGAGGCGCTCGCGGCCGAGCCGGGCAGGGTCAGGGTGCGTAATAGCTGCCAGAGCGCACGCCGCCCGCGCGCTGGGCGGAAGTGCTGCAAGCCTCGCTCGGGGTCGCCGAAGGCCATCCCGCCGACGCGATCTTGCAGTCGGCTAGCCGCCCAGCCGATCAAGGCCGCCGCACGCGCCGCCTGCACCGACTTGAAGGTGCTGCGGGTGCCGAAGGTCATATGCGGCCCACGGTCGACGCAGAGCATCACGCTGCGCTCGCGCTCTTCGCGAAAGATCTTTAGGTGCGGCTCGTTGATGCGCGCCGTGACCTTCCAATCCATGTAACGGATATCGTCGCCCTCGCGGTACTCGCGCACTTCCTCGAAGTTGACGCCGGCGCCGCGGAACACCGAGGCATAGAGCCCGGCGAAGGTCGAGTTGACCAGATGATGGGAGGAGACGCCGAGGGTGTGGGCCTGGTGCCTGAGTTCGAGCAGGTCGTCGAGGCGGGGATAGAGACTCACGTGCCGACGCCGCCCGGGTTAGGGAATCGCCACGAGATTCAGCAGCCGGTCGATGAACTCGTCGGTGGTGATGCCCTCGGCCTCGGCCTCGAAGGTCAACAGCAGCCGGTGGCGCAGCACCTCGGGAGCGATCAGTTGGATATGATGCGGGGCGACGAATTCATCGCCATCGAGCCAGGCGCGGGCGCGCGCGCAGCGGGCCAGCGCGATGCTGGCGCGGGGTGAACCACCGAAGCGGCACCAGCGCGCGAGGGCGTCGTCGTAGCGCTTCGGCTGGCGCGTGGCCTGGACGAGATCGACGATGTAGCTGAGCAGTGTCGGGTCCAAATAGAGCGCCGAGACCGCCCGGCGCATCGCGAACAGCTCCTGCTGGCTGAGGCGTTTTGGCGGGATGACCTCGGTGCGTTGCTGGGCGCTGGCGTCCAGCTCGAGGATGCGCAGCTCCTCGTCGCGGGTTGGATAGGTGACCACAGCCTGCATCAGAAAGCGGTCGAGCTGGGCCTCGGGCAGATGGTAGGTGCCTTCCTGTTCGACCGGGTTCTGGGTCGCGAGCACCATGAACAGGTCGGGCAGGGGGTAGGTGCGCTGACCGACGGTGATCTGCTGCTCGGCCATCGCCTCAAGCAGGGCCGATTGCACCTTGGCCGGGGCGCGATTGACCTCGTCGGCGAGCAGGATGTTATGGAACAGGGGGCCTTCGCGGAACTCGAACTCGCCCTTTTCGTGGCGGTAGATATCGGTGCCGATCAGGTCCGAGGGCAAGAGGTCCGGCGTGAACTGGATGCGGTGGAAATCGCCTTCGATGGCATCGGCCAGAGCCTTGACGGCGGTGGTCTTGGCCAGCCCCGGCATGCCCTCGACCAACAGATGGCCATCGCTGAGCAGGCAGACCAGCATGCTGTCGACAAAGCGCTGCTGGCCGATGATGCGCGAGGCGATGTGATCGCGAACGGGTTGGAGCGCGTCTGGTGTCATGCCGGTGGGGGTGACTCCCTGCTGCGATGCGAGAAGCTGGATGGCGGCGGTGCTATCCTGATGTGTTTGCTCGGGCTGTGCAAGCTCCGGCTGTCAGCGCCTCCCGGGGCTGTCCGCTTGCGCTGCTGACGCCTCGGGCGCGAGCGCCGTTTGCTAAAAATGGTTGACAACGCGTTGCGTCAGAGGTTTACAGCGCTTAGTTGTCCACACGGCTTCATAACGCGGGGCAGGTTGTTCGGCCTGGCCGCTCGCCACCGAGACCCCATCGCCTTGCTGTGAGTTGACGTCAATAAAAACAAGATGTTACGCGGATGGTCAAAAAATCGTCAATTTGTCAGCAGCTCAGTCAAGACAGGCATTTGGACCATGTGTTCGCGTCTTTTCCACAGAGTTATCCACAGGACCTGTTGAAGAATTCGTAACCGATTGATGTGTGAGCCACTTGGTGCGGATCGGTGGCTGGCTCGCGACCTCGATCAGCCGCTTCCCGGTGCCGTTCTGCGGCTGGTCCCAGCCAGGGCTCGACCCGGCCAACAAGGCGCTTGGTCACCCGAACGCGTCGTCCGATCCGCCTTGCGCCGACAGGCGGATTGGACGACGCCGGCCAAACTGGTAACAATCAGGCCTCCCGCCGCGGTGCTGTGCCCGGCGCAAGATCATCGAGGTAGGCGACGGCGCGCATGGAGATTGATTGGTCCGAATACGATTGCGATGGCTTTTATGACGAGTTACTTGCGGCGCGCGGTGAGCCGCGCCCCGAGGTCGAGGCCCTAGCCGCTGATATCCAGGCGCTCGGCGGCGAGGAATTGGTCGCCCGCCAGCTTGCCGCCGAGGTCTCGATCAAGGAGATGGGCATCACCTTCACCGTCTACTCGGAGGAGGGCGGGGCGATTGATCGTGCCTGGCCGTTCGATGTGATCCCGCGAGTGATCCCGGAGCGGGAATGGCGCCAGGTCGAGCTTGGGCTCAAACAGCGCGTGCAGGCGCTGAACCTGTTTATCGATGACCTGTACCACGCTCAGCGCATCGTCAAGGACAAGGTTTTCCCGCGCGAGGTGCTGGCCAAGTCGGTCAACTTCCGCCCACAGTGCATCGGTATCGATCCGCCGTTCGGCATCTGGGCGCATATCTGCGGCTCGGACCTGGTGCGCGACGCCGATGGTACCCTCTATGTGCTCGAGGATAATCTGCGCGTGCCTTCCGGGGTGTCCTACATGCTCGAGAACCGGCTGGTGACCAAACGCGTCTTCCCCGAGCTGTTCGAGCACTACGCGCCGCTGCCGGTGGATGATTATCCATCGCAGCTGTTCGATACCCTGGCCGCGCTCTCGCCGCGGCCGGCCGAGTATCCGGAGGTGGTCGTGCTCACGCCTGGCATTTATAACTCGGCTTATTTCGAGCACGCCTATCTGGCCCAGCAGATGGGCGCGGAGCTGGTCGAGGGGCGCGATCTGTTCGTCGATGACGACGATTGCTGCTACATGAGTACCGTCGACGGGCCGGCGCGGGTCGATGTGATCTACCGCCGCGTCGACGATCTGTTCCTCGATCCGGAAGCCTTCGTTAAGGACTCGGCGCTCGGGGTCGCCGGCCTGATGCGCGCTTGGAAGGCCGGTAACGTCGCGCTGGCGAATGCGCCCGGCGCCGGCGTCGCCGATGACAAGGTGGTCTATGCCTTCGTCCCCGAGATCATCCGCTATTACCTCAATCAAGAACCCATCGTGCCGAACGTGCCGACCTATCGCTGCATGGAGCCGGACGCCTTGCAGTATGTGTTGGAGCACATGGCCGAGCTGGTAGTGAAGCCGGCCAACGAATCCGGCGGCTATGGAATGCTGGTCGGACCCGCCTCGACCCAGGCCGAGCGCGATCGGATGGCGGCGGCGATCA